>CALIZH010000395.1 GCA_938028585.1 uncultured Actinomyces sp.
ATCTCGAGCGTCGCTAAGATTTCCGCTTCGCGGAACTCATGACTGAGGTGTGGGCCGAAACCCTGTGGTTTCGGCCCACACTGCATAACGGCTGCGGTGTTTGGGCCTTTTCCATGCGCCCTGAGCGAAAAGACTGCTTTTAGAGCGCCAAGTCTTCGATGAACCGATAAGTTTGGACCCAGTGAGGTTTCATGAGTGGAACCGGACCCTCAATGTGTAAGGAGAGCGTGAATGGCTATTCAAGCCTCGGGCGGAAATGAAACGCCCATGGGACTGGGAGATTCGGTCTACCAGCGCCTGCTGAAAGAGCGCATCATCTGGCTCGGTGGCGAGGTGCGAGACGATAACGCAAACGCGATCTGTGCGCAGCTCCTTTTGCTGGCTGCGGAAGATCCCGAACGCGATATCTATCTGTACATTAACTCTCCTGGTGGTTCCGTGACCGCCGGTATGGCTATTTACGACACCATGCAGTACGTGAAGCCTGATGTTGTCACTGTCGGTATGGGCCTTGCAGCATCGATGGGGCAGTTCCTGCTGACTGCAGGCGCTCCCGGAAAGCGTTACATCACGCCGCACACGCGTGTTTTGCTCCACCAACCTTTGGGAGGCGCGGGCGGTAGCGCAACGGATATTCGCATTAACGCGGATCTGATCTTGGGCATGAAGAAGGAACTGGCTCAGATCACCGCCTCGCGCACCGGCAAGTCTGTCGAGCAGGTTGAGGCAGATGGCGATCGTGACCACTGGTTCACAGCTCAAGAAGCACTGGAATACGGCTTTGTCGATCAGGTTATCGACAGTCCGCAGGAAATTGGCAACCGTGGAGGAGAAAACTGATGAGCACTCAGCCCTATTTCGACGCAGTTGCCCGCCAGATGCCTCAGGCGCGTTACGTTCTTCCGAACTTTGAAGAGCGCACTGCATATGGTTTCAAGCGTCAGGACCCTTACGCAAAGCTTTTTGAAGACCGCATTGTCTTCTTGGGCGTGCAGGTTGATGACGCCAGTGCGGATGACATCATGGCTCAGCTGTTGGTTCTTGAATCTCAAGATCCCGATTCGCTGATCACGATGTACATCAATTCGCCCGGTGGCTCATTCACCGCAATGACCGCGATCTACGACACGATGCAGTACATCAAGCCGCAGGTCCAGACCGTTTGCTTGGGCCAAGCAGCATCTGCCGCTGCTGTCCTCTTGGCCGCCGGCTCTCCCGGTAAGCGCCTTGCTCTTCCCAATGCGCGCGTGCTGATCCACCAGCCCGCGATGGAAGGAATGCAGGGACAGGCCTCGGATATCCAGATTATTGCGGATGAAATTGACCGCATGCGTCTGTGGCTCGAAGAGACACTCTCTGCTCACTCGGGTAAGCCGGTCGAGGAAGTTCGTCGCGATATCGAGCGCGATAAGATCCTGACCGCCGCTCAGGCTGAGGAATATGGTTTGATCGACCAGGTTTTGGCTTCTCGTAAAGCGCAGAACTAGTTGACAGCTGTGCGACTGTAACCAGTCGCTGTTTTAGGCAAGCGGGGGAGAGCGTTTCGGCGCTCTCTCCCGTTCCTATTCAATGACCGTTCTTACACTACGGATTCCGCGCGTCAATTCGCTGTTAGCGACCGCGTGAATTAGGCTAGATTCCAGTAAAAGCCCACTTTTTGGGATAGTTTTCAGGAGGCGCAGGTGAGTCGTTTAACCGACGGAGCAGAGGCCCTGAAGTGCTCGTTCTGTGGAAAGAGCCAGAAACAGGTCCGCAAGCTCATTGGTGGATCCGGTGTCTACATCTGCAACGAGTGCGTCGACCTTTGCAATGAAATCATCGCCGAGGATTCCGAGCCGACAAGCCAGCCTTCTTCTCTCCCTCTCCCCAAGCCTCGCGAAATCTATAACTTCCTTGACTCTTGGGTAATCGGCCAGGACCGCGCCAAGCGTGCGCTTTCGGTGGCCGTGTACAACCACTACAAGCGCGTCCGCTCGCGCGAAGCTGGCAATGAAGAAGATATGTATGGCACGAAGTCAAATATCTTGCTTCTCGGCCCCACGGGTACAGGTAAAACCCACCTGGCTCGTTGCCTAGCGCGTCTGCTTGATGTGCCTTTCGCAATTGTCGATGCGACAGCTCTGACCGAGGCCGGTTACGTCGGTGAAGATGTTGAAAATATTTTGCTTCGCCTGATTCAAGAAGCCGGTGGAGATATTAAGAAGGCCGAACGAGGCATTATCTACGTCGATGAGATTGACAAGATCGGACGTAAGGGTGAAAACGCCTCCATCACGCGTGATGTTTCTGGTGAAGGCGTGCAGCAAGCTCTTCTGAAGATCATTGAAGGAACTGTTGCTTCAGTGCCCCCGCAGGGCGGACGCAAGCACCCGCACCAGCAGTTCTTGGAGATCGATACCTCTGGAATCCTCTTCATTGCTGCGGGAGCATTTGCGGGCATTGAAGACATTGTGAAGGCTCGCTTGGGACAGCGTTCGACCGGTTTTGGATCCGAGCTGAAGTCCGCTGCTGAGATGGGCGACCTCTACGAGTCTGTCACCGCAGAAGACCTTCACAAATTCGGTATGATTCCGGAATTTATTGGTCGTCTTCCCGTGCTGACCTCGACTAAAGAACTTTCTGAGGAAGATCTGGTTCGAGTGTTGACCGAGCCAACGAATTGCTTGGTCTCTCAGTATCAGCACCTCTTTGAACTTGATGGAATTACCTTAGAGTTCACCCATGACGCACTCCTTGCGATCGCCGAGCTGGCAAATCAGCGCAAGACCGGTGCGCGAGGTTTGTCCTCGGTGATGGAAGCGACGCTGTCTGACCTGATGTTCGACCTTCCCTCCCGTGATGATGTTGCGCGCGTGGTGGTAACCCGTGATGCTGTCCTTGGACAGGGAAGCGCTGAGTTGTACGAGGCCGAGCCCGCTTCCGTACAGAGCGCTTAAGTAAGTTGGGGGAGTAGTGGCAGAGAATCAGCTACCGAGCGAACTGATCGAAGCGCGTAAAACGATCGATAACATCGATGCTGCTCTGATTCACATCCTTGCGGAACGCTTCCGTTGCACTCAAAAAGTCGGTGTTATTAAAGCGGTTCATGAGCTTCCGCCCGCCGATCCCGCCCGTGAACAGGTCCAGATTGCACGTCTTCGGGCGCTCGCTGCAGAATCTGGTCTGGATCCAGATTTTGCCGAAAAGTTTTTGAACTTTATGGTTAAAGAAGTTATTCGTCACCACGAGGATATTAAGGCTGCTTACTCGCAGTCAGAATTGTGATCTGTTCATCCTTAATGGGATTGATTCTCGCAGCTCCCTGATGTAAGATGTTATCAATTCGTTATCAAACGATGCGAAAATGTTATAAACAACAGGAGATTCGATGCAGAATCCTCGTCCCTCCCGTCGGCTTGCGCTCGGTGCGCTCGCCCTGACCTTCCTCCTCGCATCCTGCAGCCAAGGAGGAACAACCTCATCCCAAACAACACAGGCGCACGGTAAAGGCTCATCAAGCACAGCTAGCGCGGCCTCGTCCACTTCAAAAGACCCCAATATTGCATTCGGACAATGCATGCGGGCACAGGGCTACGATGTCCCCGATACCGGTCTTACTCCCGATCAGTTAACCGACACTTCAGATGCCTTTAACGGCGCGATCAACAAGTGTATGCAAGAGGTTTCTTCTCTGGTCGGAGAGCAAGATGACCTCACCAATGATGCTGCCACACGCCAATTGCTGGTTAAGGGAGCACAATGCCTTAGGGATCTTGGCTATGACGTCAAAGACCCCAAGCCCGGTGAAGGCGTCAGTATCCAAAATATTCCCACTGACGCCGTCAACAAGTGCTTTGGGAACCCCAGGGGTGGGAAGTGAAAATCCATCCTTACGTCTCATCGCATCGCGGTAGTGCACGTGTCCTAGCTGCGGCGATTGCACTCGCATGTATGAGCGGTTGCGCACATAGCTCTGGAGCAGCTTCAGATGCAGCTGAATACTCGGGTGCAAGCGCGGAGATTACTCGCGGTGATCTGGTCGGGGAAACAACTGTCCAGGGAACCCTTCATTACGCGGACTCCTACACACAGAAATCTGCCTTCGATGGTGTGATCACGGCTCTTCCCACTCCGGGTTCGACGATCAAGCTCGGCGAACGCATCTACACAGTTGGAGGCCAGAGTGCCTATCTTCTGCGCGGAAACACGCCTGCGTGGCGTACTTTTGAAAGTGGAATGAGCGACGGTGAAGACGTCAAGCAATTAGAAGAATCCCTTGCACAGTTGGGACATTTCACGGCAGAAGCCGACTCTCACTTCGATTGGCGCACTCAAGCGGCGATCAGCCAGTGGCAAAAGTCCTTGGGAATTGCACGCGATGGAGTCCTTCCGCTGGGGCAGGTTCTTTTCGCTTCGGAAGACCTTCGAGTTGGCGCACTTAAAGCGCGGGTCGGTGATAGTGCCGCAAATGGAACGGAACTCTTTGCGGCCTCGTCTTCCAGGCAGATTATTTCGGCAAATCTCAAACTTTCTGATCAGGCACTCGGTGTCGTTGGGAGCGCGGTGACGATTCGTCTTCCGGGAGCGCAAACAACGAAGGGCTCAATCTCCTCTGTCGAGCCGCCAAAAGAAAAGATCAGCTCAGAGGGGGCGGATCAGCAGGGAACGACAAAGGATCGCATTATCCCGATCACTGTCACCCCCGATGATCCTGCAGCGACAGAGAAGCTCCAAGAGGCCTCGGTGTCGCTGGGTATCACCTCGCAGACGAAGAAGGATGTCCTTTCTGTGCCGCTGGGCGCTCTGGTTGCCATTACGCCTGATCAATTCGGAGTCGAGGTTATCGGTGACGATGGAAAGACGGTTCGCGTTCCTGTGCAGACAGGTTTATTCGCTGGGGATCGCGTTGAAGTCACCTCTGATGATCTTCACGAGGGACAACGCGTGGTGGTGCCGAACCGATGAATTCACTTCTAGAAGTGCGCGAAGTTCGTCGCTCATATGGATCGCCGCCGGTTAACGCCTGTGATGGCGTGAGTCTGAGCGTCAGCAGGGGAGAATTCGTCGCAATCGTCGGTCCATCGGGGTCTGGGAAATCAACCCTGTTAAACCTGATCGGTACCCTAGATCGGCCTGATTCCGGTTCGGTAATGATCGATGGTATGGATGTCTCTTCCCTCAACGATGCTGAACTATCGGGTGTTCGTGCTTCTCTTATTGGCTTTGTTTTCCAGCAATTTCACCTCTCTCCGGGAGTGACTGCTTTGGACAACGTTGCCGATGGCCTGCTTTATCGTGGGATTCCACGGGCACAACGCCGCGAAAAAGCACGCGAAGCCCTGGAAAAAGTGGGACTGGGGCACCGTATTGAGCACCGTCCCCATCAAATGTCTGGAGGCGAGCGCCAACGCGTTGCGATCGCACGAGCGCTGGTAGGGGAGCCGGCCCTTCTCTTGGCCGATGAACCTACAGGAAATCTTGACTCGCGTTCAGGGGACGCGATCGTCACGCTGCTTCGTGAGTTGAACGAGGCGGGGACGACGATCATCGTTATTACTCACGACAACGATCTTGCTGCCTCTCTTCCCAGACAAATCATGATCCGTGATGGTCGGGTTGTCTCAGACTCGGGTAGTGAGGTGATCTTGTGAGCGGCGACAAAACTCAGGTTGTCCATTCCTCGCGTCTACGAGGCAGCGATGTTGCGCGCCTTGGGGTCAGCGGTTTGCGTGCGCGGCCGATGCGCGCTGTTCTGTCCGCCCTGGGTATTGCCATCGGTATCGCTGCGATGGTCGGCGTTGTTGGGGTTTCTGCTTCCTCTCAGGCCCAACTTCATGAGCAGCTTCAGGCTCTTGGGACCAACATGCTGACAGCTCGCTCTGGCGCAGATCTATCGGGGGCCAATCTTGTCCTACCTGAAGACTCAGTCGGTCGAATTCGGATGATTCCAGGTGTGAAGGATGCCTCTTCAACCTCTACGCTTTCGGGTGTTTCGGTGTATCGCTCGCGCCTGATTGACCCGAATGCAACGGGTGGAATCCTCACGATGGCTGCTCCGACCAACCTCCTTGATGTTGTTTCGGGGAAAGTCGCTCGCGGAGCGTGGCTGAATGAAGCGACATCGCAGTATCCGGGAGTGGTTTTGGGAGCCCAGACGGCAAGCCTCTTAGGCGTGAACAGTCCGGGCGGCCAGGTCTGGCTTGGGAATACTTCCTTTACAGTGCTGGGCATTCTTGAACCTGCACCTCTGGCAGAAGAACTCGATCATGCGGCCCTCATTGGTATACCTATTGCGCAGAAGTTGTTTGGCGCAGGTCAAACACCAACGACCCTCTACGAGCGCTCCGAAGATTCTCAGGTCGAGCAGGTCAGAGAGCTTCTTGGTCCAACCCTTGCCCCGCAGGGCGCGACTGGGCTGAAAGTTTCACGTCCTTCGGATGCCCTTGCCGCACAAAATGCTGCGGATCAAACTCTGACAACTCTGCTTGCCGGGGTGGGATCGATCGCACTGCTCGTGGGTGGAATCGGGGTTGCGAACACCATGATTATCTCGGTGCTTGAAAGGCGTCGAGAGATTGGACTGAGGCGCTCACTGGGGGCGCGTCGCGGACATATTTGCATCCAATTCCTTGCCGAGGCCTTGATCCTCTCCTTCCTCGGTGGCTGTGTTGGGTGCGTTATTGGAGCACTTGTCACCTGGGGGATGTGTATCGCATACGGCTGGCCCGTCACCATCGCCTGGTATGTCATAGCCGCAGGTTTGGGTGCTCCCTTGGCGATTGGAGCAGTTGCGGGACTCTATCCCGCCCTGCGTGCGGCTCACAC
>CALIZH010000396.1 GCA_938028585.1 uncultured Actinomyces sp.
ACCGGTACCAGAAGGGCGTATATCCTTGGTTACAGGCAAGACAAGTGGCAGTTCATTTTCAGGGACAGCTGTTGAAGTCCCGTCTTCCCAATGAATGATTGGAATCGGCTCACCCCAGTAACGCTGACGGCTAAAGAGCCAGTCGCGCAGACGATAGGTTGTTGCGGCGCGCCCAAGTCCCTTGGATTCCAGCCACTGTGTCATCGCTGCCTTTGCAGCGTCCTTATCGAGGCCATTGAGGCTGATTTCCTCATTGGCTGAGTCGACAGCAACGCCGTCACCGGTGTAGGCGCTCTCAGTGAGATCGTGCGCCGTGGGATCCTCAGCATCACCGATCGTGCGAATGATGTCCAGATGGAAACGACGCGCAAACTCCCAGTCACGATCATCATGCGCAGGAACTGCCATGATGGCGCCGGTTCCATAATCCATCAAAACGTAGTCAGCGATAAAGACGGGGATACGCTTCTGGTTCACGGGGTTAATTGCCCACAGACCAGTGAAGACACCGGTCTTCTCCCCCGCATCCTCTGCGCGCTGTTCTGGGGTCTTCGCGGCAGCCTGTGCACGGTAAGCCGCGACTGCTTCTGCAGGAGTGGCGTAGCCCGCACTCCACTCGGGGCGAGTTCCCTGCGGCCAGGATGCGGGAAGTTTGAGTGCAGCCTGATCCGAAGATGACCCGGGAGTGGTTCCACCAAGCAGGGGATGCTCGGGAGACCAGACCACGAAGGTCGCTCCAAAGAGCGTATCGGGACGTGTCGTGTAAACGGTGAACTCGCTGTCTGACACGCCATCACCCACGGCGCGGAAATCGACCTCTGCACCATGAGAGCGGCCGATCCAATTGCGCTGCATAGTGCGCACCTTTTCGGGCCAATCAATGGTGTCCAGGTCTTCGATCAGGCGATCGCCGTAAGCAGTGATACGCATCATCCACTGGCGCAATGAGCGCTTGAAGACCGGGTAGTTACCGCGCTCTGAACGTCCTTCGGCGGTTACTTCTTCATTGGCCAAAACAGTACCCAGACCGGGGCACCAGTTCACAGGAGCCTTAGAAATATAGGCCAATCGGTAGGAGTCAATGACGCGCGCACGCTCACGCGGGCTCAGCTCATTCCATGATCGAGCGGAGAATTCTTCTGGGAGCTCACGCTCTCCTGACTCAAACTGCGCAACAAGCTCAGAAATCGGGCGCGCGGCCCCCAGGCCTCGGCCATCACGACGGGGCGTCTGGGGATCAAACCACGAATTAAAGATCTGCAGGAAGATCCACTGAGTCCAGTGAACGTAGTCGACATCAGTGGTTGCAAACGAACGACGACGGTCATGAGAAAGGCCCAGGCGACGCAGCTGGCGTCGCATGTTGGCAATATTTTCTTCGGTCGTTACACGCGGGTGTTGACCGGTTTGAACAGCGAATTGCTCCGCAGGAAGACCGAAAGCGTCATATCCCATTGTGTAGAGAACATTTTCACCACGCATGCGGTGGAAACGAGCAACCGTATCGGTCGCGATATAGCCCAGTGGGTGCCCAACGTGAAGACCCTTACCTGAGGGGTAGGGGAACATGTCAAGGAGGAAGAAGGGATCACGCGAGGCAAGGTCTCCAGCAAGATCTCCTTCAGGATTATCTGCAAAGAAGGTCCCTCGCTCGTCCCATAGGTCCTGCCACTTGTTTTCGATCTCACCGGCCAACTGTGCCGTATAACGGAAATTGGGCTCGCCTGCCGAGATCTCGCTCATCCTTGCCTCCATTTACCCTGAAAATTCGCAATCTTCAGGCTCGTTCTATGCCCTATATAGGTTAGTGCATTGGCGCGAATTTGCCTGTTTATTCCCACTAGGCAAAACCGGCCCGGGGCTTGACAATAGAGCTATGAGTACCGTTTTTGAAAAAATCATCTCTGGAGAATTCTCCGGACGCTTTGTGTGGGCCGACGACATCTGCGTCGCATTCGCGACAATCGAGCCGACAAGTCCCGGGCACGTCCTGGTCGTTCCACGCTCCCCCGTCCCTTCATGGACAGCCTTGGATACGTCAACGTGCGAGCATCTCATGAAGGTTGCGCAGCTTATTGGACGCGCCCAAGAAGTCGCTTTCGGAGTAGAGCGCTCCGGTCTGGTGATCGCCGGATTCGAGGTGCCACACACCCACCTCCATGTCATTCCCCTCCGTCAAGAAAGTGACGTCCTGCTCAGTAATGCCGCTCCGGCCAGTGATACCGAGCTTGACGAGGCCATGGATAAGCTTCGCCGGGAGCTGATCAGTGCGGGTTACAGCGCGCAAGTTCCAGCGTCGATAAACGCCCTGAACTAGCCTCACACAATTTGGCAAGCGCTACTTAGGCAGCCTTCAGACTACAGAAATAAGGGCGGCTTCTTGGGCACTCAGCTCAAGGCGTCGCTCTTTTTTCTGGGCACCACTGGGAGTTTTAGGCGGATAAACGCTGAGCACAAGCTCGCCATTCTCGCCGCGCTGACGAACCTCAACCTGATCGTCAAGACCAAGCCCTTTGTTTTCAATCGAACGCAAGCACACCGCGTCGCTGTCGCTAAAACGCGCGATACACACTCTGTTTCCCGGGACAACTTCGACAAGAGGAACCATTGCCAAGAGCTCAACACTGCCGTCGGCAGAAGGAATCGGGTCTCCATGTGGGTCACGTACTGGGTGGCCCAGGCGTTCATCGATTCGATTGAGCAGGCGGTCTGAGATCGCATGCTCAAGGATTTCCGCTTCTTCGTGAACTTCATCCCACTCAAAACCAAGCGCATCATGCAGATAGGTTTCGAGCAAGCGATGGCGCCTGACCACTTCCAGTGCGCGTCGACGCCCTTGCTCAGTCAAGGTTACTTTTCCATAGGGCTCGTGAAAAGCAAGCCCTTCAGCAACCAAACGCTTGACCTTCTCCGAGGCCGTGGAGACAGCAACGCCGACACGCGAGGCAAGAAGACGGACCGCAATACCGGCTTGCCCGCTCTCTTCAGCACTCCAGATCGTCTTGAGATAGTCCTGAGTAACGGCGTTCTCACGCACTGAGCGACTATCGCTCATAAAAATGTCAGCTGCTTGCACTCCCCTAGCCTACCGCCTTGCGACTTGAGAAAGGCAGAGTTGATTTGCGAACTGCTCAAAACGTATGTATTGTTTTCTCCTGTCCCAAGGACACGCGTCATTAGCTCAATTGGCAGAGCAGCTGACTCTTAATCAGCGGGTTGGGGGTTCAATTCCCTCATGACGCACGCAGTATGTCGATAGATGTGCTACTGTAAACACATAACCCAAGCGTCATTAGCTCAATTGGCAGAGCAGCTGACTCTTAATCAGCGGGTTGAGGGTTCAAGTCCCCCATGACGCACCCATTGCCGAGGCGGCGCCAATGGCCGGATACGACTATGAGTATTCGTGCCCTACTATCCTCGGAGCTTCTTATGCGTCGTCTTACTTCTTCTGAGAAAGATCTGCTCGCATCGATTGAACAGCAGCTCAGCGCCCGTCGCCGCACGGTGATTACCCCAGATATCGTCGAACAAGCGACTCACCTGATCCGTTCTATGACAGACCCACGTCCAGGTCTTCATGAACTCGTTGGTCCCGTGTGTACCACCTCAGACATCGTTGCTTGGCTGGGTATCTCGCGTCAGGGGATCAACAAGGCCGTGCGAACAAACCGTATTCTCGCAGTTCAATCGCCCACGACTATGTGGTACTACCCGACATGGCAACTCATGGCCAACCACTCGGTTATCGATGACATGTCCGAAGTACTCGGGCGTCTGCGCGGACGCGTGCATCAATTGACTGCAGCAACATGGTTCCAGCGTCCACTCGATGTCTTAGAGCAAACAACTCCAGCACAGTGGATGCTCGATGGGCACGATCTACACACCGTGGTCGGCGCGGCAGAGGCCTTCGCTACCGCAGAAGAACGTCGTCCGTCACCGGTGCCGCTTTTCGATCCGGAGATTCAGGCAACCTCTCTATAAGAGAAAGCTCCAGCTTCACAACAGGTGTTTTTCACTGAATGGGAAGCTACTCCGGGGGTTATCAGAGGTGCCCAGAGATTATCCCGACACCACAGAGTAATCGGGCCAAATCGCAATGGAGCGGTTTGGCCCGATTTCCTGTTAAGCAGCGTTATTGATCCAATCCCAGTAGCTTCCGCACACGTGCGACATGCCCCGTTGCCTTCACGTTATATAGGGCGTGGGTAACGGTGCCAGAGGGGTCAAGGACAACTGTGGAGCGGATAATCCCTTGAAAAACCCTTCCATAGTTCTTCTTTTCACCAAAGGCACCCCACTTGGTGAGAACTTCCTTTTCGGGATCCGAAGCCAAGGGGAAATTCAGATCTTGACGCGAAGCAAAGTTCTCAAGAGCAGTCATCGAATCGGCACTAATGCCAATTACCGAATACCCCGCGCCTTTAAGGGAATTGAGGCTGTCACGAAAATCGCATGCCTCTTTCGTGCACCCGGGGGTCGATGCCTTGGGGTAGAAATAAACAACCACACCTGACTTCGCCTGTCCCAGCAGATCGTGCAAGGAAAGCGTGCCGTGAGTTGTTTCAAGAGTGAAATCGGGAGCTTTCTCCCCCACCTGAAGTTGAGTCATAAGCTGAGCTTAGCTGGGGCTCCATTGCTGCGCCCACCCAAGATAGATCCTCAGCACTTACCCCTTCCAATAAGGTAAACTCTGTGCTGTTGCGCGAGTGGCGGAATTGGTAGACGCGCTGGATTTAGGTTCCAGTGTCTTTGACGTGTGGGTTCGAGTCCCATCT
>CALIZH010000397.1 GCA_938028585.1 uncultured Actinomyces sp.
CCATAGCGCTGGACGACGTGGGGTTGTGCCGGGGAGTGTGGTGAGGGGCTAGCGGCGGGAACCCGGATAGAGGCCGGGCCCTGGCGGGGGTACAGGTCCCTTCGGCTTGGGGGTTGAAGACGTATTTTGCGCAGCGTTGCTCCTGGGGGTCTGTTGAGCGGGTGTAGTAGTCACTGAACTGGATCGGGGGTTGGTGATTGAAGAATCGTTGTCTTCTTCGAGAGTTAGCATTCTGAACTCGAAGCGCTGAGCCTCGCCCTTAATTCGTTTCTGCTCATACTCCTTGAAGTATTTGATGATTGGCGACTTCTTACCAGAAGTCGTGTAAGGCGTATATGAAACGGGGTCCATTTCTAGCTTCTCGTCTTCGTCCTCCTTCCACCCATAGGCGGAACGGACGAAAGCGCGAACGGCCAGTGAAGATTGCTCTTTCATGGCATCGGGAAGTGCCTCGTTTACGGAAGCGATCTCGGCATCGAAACTCTTCTGCTCGTTGCTGCAACGCGTGAGCATGTCGAAACTTAGTACGCTCTTTAAACCTCGGTAGCTTCCTGCCAACGTCTTAGAAGAGATGAGCGTGAGTATCTCAGCGCGGATACAGACTGTCCCGAACCCTAGGGGCTTTCCCAATCCCAGATGAAAGAAACCGAGTGCGCCCGCAGTTCTTTGATACTTTGGAACAATCTTCTTTGGGTCCAGGAGCCATAGGAGGATAGAGAGTTCCTTTGCGCTGAGTCCTTCGAAACGCAATGCCGATTCAAATACAGCGCCGGAATTGACGTATGAACCGATAAGGACTTCAGAGTTAGATAATTTGCCGGGTGGGACTCTTCTGCTAAAGGTGGGCTGTCTCCCTTGTGTAAGAAGAAAACGATGTGTCGGGTAAGTCTTTCTGATGAGTGAATGTTGATCGGTGAAACATTCAGACCGTTCTGTATCGAAGATTCCTGACCCGTCTGCGCTCCGAAGGTATGGCTGAGCCGTCCATGGTTTTGGTCCTGCCAGAATTGAAGGAACCCAACCTGATGATTCTTTTGCGCGTTGAAGATGCTTTATTCCCTCTTTTTGCTGCAAGAAAGCATTAGAAAGGTAAATTCGTCCTCTGAAAGCCGGTGAGGTGTTTTGGTTTGAATCTTGAGTGACGAATCCCCAGAGGCGGTCAGCGGCAGACGCCTCAGCAACTGACCGTGCTGGATAGATGTTACCTCTTTCTGCCAGTTGTGACGGGGAGAGACTTCCTGGGGTGGTTGAGCGGCCCAACTGGGAGAATGCCATTTCCCACTCGCCATTCGAGCGTTTTCTTACAAAGACAGGCACACCGGGTCCGCGTTTGGCCTCAGAGAGTAGGAATTTGTAGATTCTTTCAGAGGTCAGCGCACTCTTGTTCTGAATGTCACCAAATTCATTCTCAATGTGTCGAATTGTGCTATCGATTAGAGTGTGGCGTGCTTTCTTATTTTTGCGATAGTAGGGGATAGCTATGCGTGCTGCTTCTAAAACAGTGGCCACAAATGGGTTAATCTCATCAGGGTGAATTCGCTTTGGTTTGGGCGCAGCTGTGTTTGTGTAGAAGATGTACTCGTTGTGCTTTGTCTTAATGAGTCTATCGTCGTCGGTGAGAATTCCAGACTCGGGAACATTTGTTAGGCGAACGACATAGCCTCTGCACTGGATGTGCTGTAGTCCTGCATCTTCGGGTGACTTTGAGGTACATATGTTGATATCTTCAATTTTGGAAACGACCAGTTTTGTTCCCTCTTCTGGTTTCTGTTTTGGCCCCCGTTTTACTCTCTTTGGGCGTTCCGGTTTAAATGCTTCGAATGAAGCTACTTGGCTGAGGTGTGGCGTGCGCAATCGAAGACGTGTGAGTAGATCATCCACACCTTCACCTTCTCGTGTGCCAGTGAAATCTACTTCTGCATCGATTGAATCAGGTAGGAGGGCGTATTGTTGTAGGTGGATGCTCCACTCGTGCCCCGCTTCCCCGGTTGTTGCTCGTAGAAATCCGGCTTTCCACCGTGGGATGTCTGTCTCTCGCCACCTTTGAGGGTGATCGGTTGTGTAGCGAAATTGAGGTCGTCGTTCATCGTTGTCAAATACTCTAAACCGTGATTGTGTTACCTCTTCGTATGCAGATGAAAGAAGGCCCTTGAGGGAAGATGAGGGAATAATGGCGTCGTCGTCAGTGAGTGCGCCTTTCTTTTCCCCGCTTGCGGAGGGTACGACGAGCCTTCCGTCGGGGTCGCGCCAGGCGGTGATCAGCGGGGTCTTGGTCTCTATCTTGAGTTTGAGTGTACCGGAGTAAGTGTCTGGGGCTAGGTGGTCTAGCGGATCAGGTTGCCCGTCCTTAAGGAAGAGGTCGTCGTCGCTCCTTTTCGTCGGAATTCCGTTGTATGCGTGGTGAAACTTGCTCATCGTCCCCACTCTCCTGTGAATAGCTGGTCGACCACGACCATATTTCCGTACTTGTCTTCTTCTTGAATGAACTCGAGTGCCGTCATCTGCTTGGTGGCTGCGTGGTCTTGGCCCGGTTCTTCCTGACCGGTGGTTGGTTCCAAGGAAGTATCCGTATCGCTGCTCTCACTAGACTTGTGCTGCAGATAGCTCACCTTGTGGAACCATCCACTGACGGGTGTCGGCTCCGAGCCTTCGGACGCTGCGTCGTGCGCATCCCTGGTGAGTGTCAGTTCAACGGCACCCACGCCGTTTACCCAACGGAACTCGTGAGCAAGCGTTGAGTCCGCGTTGTCGCTCTCAATGACCCGCCAGAAACGTATCTCATAAGTGCGTGAGTCATCGAAGCTTGAGGACTTTACGTCTGGCACTCGGTGCGTACCGTTGGTTGTCCACACAATGCCGACGACATCTCCATCCTTGAAGACTTCGGCAAGGCGATCAGCCAGATCGGCGGCGTTGTGCACCGTATGGTGGGTAGTCGTTAGGTAGCAGGGCGTTAGGCTTTGCGTGTGCGTGCCGCTGTCGTTGTTTTCATTCATTGGTTCTGACTCTCGTTAGGTTCAGAAGATTGGTTCGTCGGTTCTCCATACTTTTGTAAACACTCGGACCAACCCATATATGAGCGCTGCTTTTCTGGCTCATCCCTCAGATACGCTAGAAGTGCTTTTGCCCCTCCACGCGCATCATCTTTATCGCTGTCAGTGTGTTTCCACAAAACCTCTTCTGCTGGAGAATTTACGACCTGACCATCAGCGCCAGACACCCTGAGGCTCGTTACCTCAACTTGGCCGTGGCCTCGGGTTGTCCTGCCTCCGAGGGGAAGCGTGCCCGCGCTGAGTTCCGCTAGGGCAATACACAGGAGACACCAGGACGCTCGGG
>CALIZH010000398.1 GCA_938028585.1 uncultured Actinomyces sp.
CGCCAAGGGGGCTGGCCGAAACACCCGCTGCCCATACCTTGCAGACACATTCGATGGTTTCTTCTTCACCTGATTTGTACTTTAGGGTCACACCTTCAGCGTCAACATTGGTGACAAAAGCATCCATCTTGAGCTCAACGCCGAGCTTTTCCAGTTCTGCCCAGGTCTTGTGGCCAAGTTTTTCGCCGAAAGGCGGAAGCGGGTAGGAAGCTCCGTCAACCAAAATGACTCGCGCCTGAGTAGGATCGATACGACGGAATTCTCCCTTGAGTGTCTTAGAAGCCAGCTCTCGGATCTGCCCTGCCATCTCAACACCAGTGGGGCCCGCGCCAACGACGACAAAGGTCAGAAGACGCCGGATGTCTTCGGGATCGCTGGCAATTTCAGCCTGCTCGAAAGCGCTGAAGATTCGTGCTCGAAGCTCGAGCGCGTCATCGATAGTCTTCATGCCCGGTGCAAAGACTGCGAAGTGATCGTTGCCGAAGTAGGACTGGCCTGCGCCTGCTGCAACAAGCAGGGTGTCATAGGGAGTCTCAGCGTATTCGTTGTGATTACGCCACTTGACAATTCTATTCTCGACGTCGATATCTTCGACGAGTGCCTGGAAGACCTCGACGTTCTTCTGCTTGCGCAAGATTTCGCGCGTAGTTGGTGCGATATCACCCTCAGAGAGAATTCCGGTCGCAACCTGGTAGAGGAGAGGCTGGAAAAGATGGTGTGATGTACGGGCAAGAATGGTGATGTCGGCGTTTGCATGCTTGAGGCGACGTGCGGCAGTCAATCCTGCAAAGCCGGAACCAATGATGACAATACGATGACGAGGCATATACCTTCCTTAATTAGATAAGGGAAAGCTTACTAAAATCCCTATCGCCATCAAAGGCATACGCATGTGGTTTCACTCATCTCCGATTAGAGGATGAGCAGCTTATTGGGTTGACGCGGTTGAAGAGCGAACGATAAGCGTGGGTTCTTGATCGGAAACTGTGCGCGGGCTTTCGCCGTGTAGTTGTGCCAGAAGGAGTTGTGCACCTGCAAACCCAAGCGTTGCGGGATTTCGAGATATAGCAGTTACAGCGGGAGAGAACATTCCTAACATAGGGGAGTCTTCGCAGGAGCAGACCTTAATATCCTTACCGGTTTTGAGCCCCGCGTGAGCAATTGCCTGTAAGCCGCCCAAAGTTAAGATTTCGTTAGCGAAGATAATCCCGTCGGGGAGGTTGCTTGTAGCTAATAGTGCTCGTGTCGCATGAAGCGCCGAGGCCTCAGAAAACTCATTATTCGCCGCGATAGTGATTGAGATTCCGCGCTCCCTACCAAACTCGTGCAGTGTGGAAATGCGCTGTTGGATGTGTGTGAAGGATGAGGAGCCACAGACGAATGCGATGTGTCGGCACCCCTGC
>CALIZH010000399.1 GCA_938028585.1 uncultured Actinomyces sp.
GGGCATTAAACGAGTATCGGACATATTCAGCGCACCGAGTGCTTGTTACCGGTGAAGCTTGCAACCAGCAGGATCACGACCGCGCAGACAATCCAAATATCGGCAACGTTACCAATGAACCAAGTCCCGTATCCAATGAAGTCGACGACGTGGCCGCTTCCCCATCGGGGTTCCTGAATAAAACGATCGATCAAGTTACCAGCCGCACCGCCAAGGAGCAGGGCACATCCGAAAGCAAGCAGGCGCGAGTCAACGCGCGGAAGATACATGACAATCGCAGTAACAACAACGCAGGCGATACAGGTGAAGATGATTGTCGTCTGCGAGCCCAAGGAAAAGGCTGCTCCTGGATTCGCAGTGAGCTCCAGTCGAAGGAAGGATCCAAGGAGCGGGCGTTGCTGTCCATCACTCAGATTCTTCAGTGCCCAAAACTTTGAAGCCTGATCCGTTACCAATGCGATTAAGGCAATGATGTACGCCCAGACGAGCATGCTGCGATTATTTTTCTTCACATAAAGAATTATGACGGTGGCGCCGCAAAGGCGCCACCGTCATAGAGATCTTGATCCGAAATCAGTTCTGAGTTCCGGCGTTCACTTCCTGGAGCAAACCTTCCAGGTGCTCGCGCAGGTTTGCACGGTACTCGGACTCGAAGGAACGCAGTTCGTTGATCTTGCCTTCGAGCAGTGCGCGCTCCTGATCCAGCTGAGAAAGAATGTTCTGGTGCTGGTTCTGTGCGTCAGCAATAATTTCGTCGCGCTTCGCGTTTGCGTCGGCGATGATGCGATCGGATTCTTCGCGGCCATCGCGAACGTACTCGTCGTGGACGCGCTGTGCCAGTGCAAGCATCGAGGTTGCAGATTCTGCACTCTCGGGAGTAGTAGCAACTGCGGGGGCTGCAACGGCGGTCTCGGTGACGGAAGGCTCGGATACAACGGGCTCTTCAACGACAGGAGCAGCGGTCTCTTCTGCAGGCTTGTAGCTGGGGGCTTCACCACCGGACAGCTCAGCGACACGACGCTCAGCAGCCTCAAGCGCTTCACGCAGGTTCTGGTTCTCAGCCTGGAGAGTATAGATCGTGGAGACAACCTCATCGAGGAAGTCGTCAACCTCGACCTGGTCATATCCTTCACGGAACTTCACGATGTTGAAGGTTTTTTCCAACACATCTTCGGTTGTGAGCAGAGCCATTTGTTTACCTCTCGGTACTTGTTGTGTGACGCTCGCATGCTTGCGTCACCGGATCACCGATGAGGATGACCCGAACTACACACTGGAATAATAGCGGAACTAGCGTCACAATAACACCAATTTCCCCATATTTCACTTATTACTCAGGTGACATGCAACCGCGATAGAACCGAGGTCACTGCCAAACGCCAGAGCTAAAAGCCCAAGCTGCGAACGAAAACCCCAAGGTTTTCAACAATGATCGTCGCCAAGAACAGGATCATAAATCCCAGATCGATGGCAACGCTCCCTCCAAGACGCAACGGCGGAATAATCCTGCGCAGGAAAGAAAGAGGGGGATCAGTCAACGCATAGACCAGATTCGCAATGGGCAGAATGATCCCTGACGGCCTCCACAGTGGAGAGAAGAAGCGAATCCAATCAAAAATCATGCGCGCGATCAACACGAGCATGTACAGACCCGCAAGAAGAGCAATCGCTCCTCCCAACCACTGGGAGATCATGATCAGCGTCCGAAGAGCGAAGTCGCCGAACGGTTCGACCCGGTTACGTCGCCGGTTACCTCAACACTGTGAGGCGAAAGAAGGAAAACGCGATCGGTGACACGTTCAAATACGCCCTGAAGTCCATAGGTCAAGCCGACAGCGAAGTCAATGAAACGCTGCGCATCCTTATCTGAGACCTCAGAAAGATTCATGATGACGGGAACACCATCACGGTAGGGCTCAGCGATTGCCGGCGCATCGTTGTAGTTCAACGGACGTACGGTGACGATACGCGAAAGATCCGCCTGCTGAACGCTGCGGCGCTCTTCGCGGTGAATGGGCGTGACATTCGACGCGGGGGTAATGTGAGCCACTTCTGTCTCCTCAACTTCTTCGGGAAGGAAGTCCAAGGTGCTCTCATCGACCTCTTCCGGGGTGTACCAACCCATGAATTGGCGTGCTTTTGCTCCGAAGCCTGACATCATGCTCTCCTCAATGTAACGGGACCTGAGCACAAGGTAATGCGCCGGAGCGATTCACACGCTTAAGCCTGTCGGCATGTCGCAATTACTGATGCGAAACGCCCACAAGCTGGGTCTCGACGATAGGAATGATATAAGGGATTTTCTAGAGTGCATTCATTGATCCACGAGGCCGCGATTCCTCGCTCCGCAGCCCATGCCAATGCCGCACCGGGAAGATCTAGGGCGTCACTCCCCCACGATGTGCGCGAGGCTATCGCGGGAGCAATAAGCGCGCTCTGATCTTTCATTGAAGTCGGGACTTCGTAGCATCGGCCGCAGATAGACGGTCCAATAAGCATCTGAATATCAGCAGTGTCCACACCAAAAGACCCAAAGACCTCACATGTTCGGTCAAGAATCCCTCCGAGGAACCCCACGCGTCCGGCATGAACTGCGCCGATGACTCCGTTTCCGCTACTCAGCAAGATCGGCATGCAGTCTGCCGTCATCACAGCCAAGGCTGGAGCTTGTTCCCACTGACGCGAATCGATCACGACACCATCGCAGTCAAGGGGGCCTATTTCCCCTTGATACTCCTGTGATGAAAGAGAGGCATTCGCAGGGGTAAGCGCCTCAACGTTCACCGAATGCGTCTGATTCATCCAAACAATGGGATGATCAATCAGCGCGGAAAGGTCACGGCGACGCTCATGCACATGCTCCGCGTCATCGCCGACGTGCGTCCCAAAGTTGTCCCGATATGGGTCGGTGCCCGCGCCGACTTCAGTGAAGTAAACGCGGGCACCGTGCAGGTCAGTGTGCTTCATCAGCGCAAGAAATCAGGAATATCCAAGACGTCCGAAGGCTGTTCCTCTTCGAAGACACGAGGTACTTCGAGGGAAGGAACTTCCTTCGACGAGTCTTCTTCGCTCTGGCGGGCAATCGGAATCTGGTTGGTGCGCGTCGGCAATTCAGGATCTGCGCGGTGAGCTGCGGTGTGAGCCGAGGCCACCTCCCCGATGCGGCGCTGAGGAGCTGCTGGAGCTTCGGCCTTTTCCTGACGAGTATGGACCGGTCGAGGAGCCACGACAGGCTCATTTGCCGGAGAAGATTGGGATGCCACCTCGTCAAAGCCCGCCGCGATGACGGTCACGCGAATTTCATCACCAAGGGAGTCATCGATAACAGAACCGAAGATGATGTTGGCCTCGGGGTGTGCAGCCTCGCGAACCAGGAGCGAGGACTGGTAGATCTCCTGCAAGCCAAGGTCGGAACCACCCTGGAAGAACATGAGGACGCCGTGTGCACCATCGATCGAGGCTTCAAGGAGTGGCGAGGAGATCGCGGACTCGACTGCACGAAGAGCACGATCTTCGCCGGTTGCCGAGCCAATACCCATGAGGGCGGAACCGGCATCCTTCATTACGGACTTCACATCGTTGAAGTCCACGTTGATCAGACCGGGGGTGGTAATCAGTTCGGTGATACCTTGAACGCCGGAAAGCAGAACCTGATCGGCGGCACGGAAAGCCTCGAGTACCGAGATATTGGCATCTGAGATCTGAAGCAGACGATCGTTCGGAATGACGATCAGGGTGTCGACCTCTTCACGGAGCTTCTCAACACCAGCATCAGCCTGGGATGCGCGGCGGTTTCCTTCAAAGGAGAAGGGACGGGTGACAACACCGACGGTCAGGGCGCCTGCGGTGCGTGCAATCTTCGCGACAACGGGGGCAGCACCGGTTCCGGTACCGCCACCTTCACCTGCGGTCACGAAGACCATATCCGCGCCTTCAAGGGCCTCGGTGATTTCGTCAATGTGGTCTTCGGCTGCCTGTCGTCCCACTGCGGGGTCTGCTCCGGCGCCGAGGCCATGGGTAAGGTCACGACCGATGTCCAGCTTCGTCTCTGCATCGGACATCAGCAAAGCTTGTGCGTCGGTGTTCACAGCAATGAACTCAACGCCTTTCAAGCCAACTTCAATCATTCGATTGACGGCGTTAACACCGCCGCCACCAACTCCGACGACTTTGATAACCGCCAGATGATTCTGCGGTGCGACCATAACCTTGCCCTCTTTCTGCGCACCAACCTTAAACCTCAAGTAGAAGGTTGATGTTTGACCTGCGTGTAGACGGGAAGAAGGTAGGGGTAAGACCCCAATTCTTCAAGACAATTCGCGGGCGTGTCGCTTCTCTAAGTTAAGAAGTGACAGGATGCACGGGCGAGGACACGTCATAGGTCCGTGCCTGACGCTGTGAAATCAAAACAGCCGCAACTTTTGCCTTGAGCTCGTTGTCCTTCGCTACTCCCCAATTGAGCGTTCGAGAATTCGTCAAGGTCATGGAGACAGTTTGGCCATCGTGAGTGATCATCGTGATATTCGAGCGCAGATCATCGCCCATCGCTGTCCAAATCGCCGCGACATCAGCTGCAGCTTGTGCGCGCTGCTCACCGTCGGGAAGGGTCGTTGGGGCCATCCCCTCGGGAGCCGTTGAGGCAGAAGAAACCGTTACACCCTGGTCGTCGACCAAAGCCCACGAAGTACCCTCTTTCACCGCCAAAATCGCTTGCCGGGGACGGACCTGAACGCTTAGTCCGCGCGGCCAGGAACGCTGAACATGAGCCTCGCGAACCAAACGTACCTTCGCGATTTGCTCGTCGATCGCAGAAGTCTTGAGGCGTGGAAGCGGAACAGAGGCAAAAGGTTCGATCGCGGCACGCACCTCGTTTTGAGTAGTCGTGTCCTCACCGAGTCCCTCGATCGACACCTGAGACATATCGAGAGCAAAAAGAGGTGAGAAGAAGACTCCCCATACCAAAGCACACACGACAATGACAGCGCCACAGGCGGAGGCGAGTCGTGTAAGGAGAAGACGTCGGTGCGCATGCATGCGTTCACGACGCCTCTCATTCAAATCAGCCGTTGCGCTCTCATCGCTAGGCCCCAAAATCGCAGCCGCATCCGATTGCCCCAGTGGGCGGTTGAGCAGTTCTCCGCTACTGGGTGACTGTGCGCTTGCCTCACGCCTCGCACGACGCAACTCGCGATTTCGCTTCCTACGCGCAGCGCGTTCTGTCTCTTTCTTCTCCTCGACCGACGAGGCCTGAGCCAAAGAGAGCGCAGGGCGATCCGAAATCGAGGCCTCGGGAGAAGAAGCGACGGTATCGGAGGAGGAACCTACCCCGGTTGCTTCCTCGGGCGCGGCAAAGTCGTGCGGGGACTCAGAAGAGGCCTCGGGCGCAGAAGAAAAACGAGAACGACGGGGACGCGGGGGCTGCTTCACTGGCCGCTCCCCTGTTCCATGCGCTCCCACTCATCCAAAACATCACTACCGGCCTGTGTAATTGAGCCCGCACCCATAGTGACTAAGATTCCGTCCTCGCCGAGCTCGCGGGCAGCCATGCGCGCAGCCTCATGCATATCTGGAACGTAGTGTGCTCGAGACAGGTGCGAAGTAATGAGCTGCGAAGTCACGCCGGGCACCGGATCCTCACGCGCGCCGTAAATATCGCAGACGTAGACGTGATCCGCATGTGAAAGCGCCTGGGCGAAGCGCTCGGCGAAAGCCTGAGTACGCGAATACAGGTGCGGTTGGAAAACCACGCTTACTTCCCCATCACCGGCTGCAGTACGAGCCTGCTGCAATGCTGCAGCGACCTCGGTGGGATGGTGTGCATAGTCATCATAGACAAGAACATCTCCATAGTTGCCTTTGTACTGGAACCTTCTATCTACACCGTGGTATGAAAAGATTCCATGTTGAATTTTTTCCAACGGAATATCATCTTTGTATGCTGTCAAAATCGCTGCGGTAGCATTCATAATATTGTGTTTTCCGGGAACTTTGATAGAAAAAGGGCCCAAAATATCACTGTCTAATTGAATAGAAAAATGCCCGTTTCCATTTTTGTCAAAAGAATCATCCACAATGACAGCATCATTGTTCTTGTCATATCCGAATAGGATACAGTTCGGTAAATCCTTTAGGGCGGTTCTCACATTTTGGTCATCACCGTTTGCAATCGTGTATCCATTGGAAGAAACATTTTGAGAGAATTTTCTAAAAGATTGGATAATAACATCCAAACTGTCAAAGTAATCCAGATGATCTGCTTCGATATTTAAGATAATGCCGAATTTCGGATATAAATCAAGAAAACTGTCAAAGTATTCGCATGCCTCCGTAATAAAATGTTCACTATTACCGATTCTGAAATTTCCGTTAATTTCTTTTAAATTTCCTCCCACTAAAATAGTAGGGTCATAGTCAGAATAGGAATACAGAACGGAGAGCATGGAAGTTGTGGTCGTTTTTCCGTGCGTTCC
>CALIZH010000400.1 GCA_938028585.1 uncultured Actinomyces sp.
ATTGGCAAAGCTCCCTCCCGAGCATTGGAGCCATCGTAATGACCTTCTTTGGCCCACAGATCAATCCTGGGCTTTGATCGACGCCGCACTCACCCACGTCGCTCTTCTCTTCCCATCTCCGATCATTCATATCGGTGGAGACGAATGTCGTTTCGAGGCCTGGGAAAACGATCACGCCTTGATGGATTCTCTAGCATCCCAAGGAATTCACAGCGGACGTCAGCTCCAAGAATCCATGACTCGACGCACACTCGAAATCCTTCATTCTCTGGGTAAGCGCGCTGCCGGTTGGGATGAACTCACCGAAATCGCCCCGGCAGATGTTCTTGATGACACTCTCATTATCGCGTGGCGAGGATTCGGTGAAGGGCCTCGTCGCGCAGCACTCTCTGGGCAACCCTGGGTCTACGGATGCTGCGATCAGCTCTATCTCAATCGTCTGGCTGGAGAGGCCTCGGATGAACCGGCGGCAATGTTCGGGGTGATTACTCCCGAACGAATCCTCACTGTGGTCATGGAGGAGATCACACAGGCAGCCTCCGCGCCGATTGGCATTCAAAGTGCACTGTGGTGCGAATTCGTTCCCACGCGCGAGCAGTTGTACTACCAGCTTTTCCCGCGTTTGCTTGCCGTCGCCGAAGTTGCCTGGCACGGTTTGTGCGCCTTTGACGAGGCCGAGCTTCGTGAGCGCATCCGTGCGGAAATGCAGTGGTTGGCCGAACGAGGAATCTACGGCCGGAAAGCTTAACTTTCTCTACTGACGTTCCGAACGCGAAAGATTGTCGCGGATTGCTTGGCCGATCTTTTCGTGGGTATCATCCTGAATCCACCGTGAATCCAAGCCAAAGTGCGATCCCGCGTTTTTCTCATCCTCGCGAAGCCCTAAAATCGCTTCCCACAGCGGAATGAGTTCTTCGTGATAGGTGTGCCCATGACCACCCGGAGCCGTACCCGCAACCGGCATATCGACGAGGACCTGAATGTAGGTCGCACCTCGCGTGTATTGCATATGGGGACTGACATCCCCATCAACCTTTTCTGAAATCCAGTCGGGCTTGTGCCACACTAACTCCGAATTCCACCAAACCACTGGATCCGAGGGGTGCTGAGCATAGACAACCCTGGGATAGTTCCAATCGCCGAGTTCGCGACCGTAAACATCTGACCATAGATTCTCTGGAACATTAACGAAACGTACGTGGCGGCCATTTGCAACAACGGGGGCAACCTCGGGACTGCCTCGGTGACGGATGGCGGTTAGTTCCGCGTGCATCGGCGTAAACGCAGGAGTTCCCACCCAGAGCGCACCATCAGTCCGACTTAAAACATCGACAATTCCCGAGAAGACATGTTGCGAGGCGTAGGCCCCTAAAGATTCTCCGCAGACGAAAAGTGCTGGCCTACGGTCTTCTGGAATCTCATCCACTGCGCGACGAATCGTTTCAAAGAGAATGACCGCTGCTTCTTCAGAAACATCCAGATCCGTCAGGAAATTAATCGAGGAAGGAACGAAGGAGTACTGCATCGAGGCCGTCGCACAATTCCCACGAGTCAAGTACTCCAGGGGTTGAACCTGCCATTCGTCAACCCATCCAGATCCCGTCGAAGTAGCAATCAAAATGACAGCGCGATCAAAAGCACCCGTCCGATGCAATTCTTCGACAACAAGATCAGCGGCACTTTGCAGGCTCTGTCCTTCTTCGGGCATCCCTGCATACACGCGAATGGGCTCCATAGCCGAGCAACCCGTAACGGCCTCGATATCGGCGCGGCTAGGACCTCGACCAAGAAAAACGCGGCCCTGCCCGCCCACGGCATGCCAGGAGGAACGCGACTGTGGCGAACCCGAACGCTCAGGCACCTGGGGCTGGACAATCCCCTTTGCCGTGCGGTTATTCATCTTTCGCGCATGACGGGTGAAGAAATTAATACCCAGCTTCAGAAGAACTTGCGAGGTCAAGGCATACACAATGACGACAAGAATCAGCAGGGAGAGAGCCAGCGCGAAGACCATATGCATCCACTGGCTCAGAACACTAACAATTGCCCGGCCAATCCACTGTAGGCCCCAAGCAATACCGAGCAAAGCAAGCATCAGAATGAAGGCGCAGAAAGTTCCCAAGAGGTATTCCCCCAAGGTCTCACCACGCATTCCGACCAGATGATTGGCACGCCTGCGCTCGCGATAGGACTGGAGCAACCAGCGGAGGAACCACAAGAAGAACCCCAGCAGTAGTACAGCCCTAAAAGCAATCGATACCGATTGTGGAGCGGTAATCTCAACACCAAGCCTGGGCACAACCAGGGCATAGAAACGCTGGATTGTCAGTCCAACGATGTAGCCAACAGCCGAGAGAACACCGGAGGCAACCGCGTGCCACTGCCACGATCGGGCAAGAAGAGAAGGCGAAACGGATACTCCGTACATGACCAGCGCGCCGACGACGCCAATGAGTGAAATATCCACATGCCACCTCCTCTGGGTATGTCTCATTCTGCCCGATCTGCAACCCAGACGAGCGTGAAATAGGGCAGTTTCACAGTGGACTGAGGCTCAAAGCCCAAATGCTCATACAGGTACCACCGCAGATTCTCTTGCATTTTTTCACGCCCCGCAGCAGTGGAGCGCAAGTAGGACGAGCGCGTTGTCCCCAGCTCCATAATGGCTTCGGGGGTCATGGAATCATTCCAATCGAAACGATTCAATACCGGTTGGGACCAGTGCTCACCCACGGTCGGAGGACGATCGGGACGGTGAACATCACCCGAACGCATAATTCTCGTGAGCCTGTGAACCCATGGGATTGTCACATCCAGTTGATTCCACACAATCATCAACTGCCCACCGGGACGCACAATTCTGTGCATTTCCTGCCCCGCTGCCTGCGGATCCACCCAATGCCACGATTGTGCGAATACGGCGCGATCGACACTCGCATCCGGCAGCCCAGTTGCTTCAGCGCAGGCATCAACGACCTGCACATTCTGATCGTGTCCCAGGAGCGTCACCAGTTGTTCGCGCATCGCCTGAGCTGGCTCAACCGCGATCACCTTCGCCCCGCGCTCAAGAAGCTCCGCGGTCAGTTTTCCCGTTCCCGCACCGATATCCGCAATGGTGATTTCCGAGGCCTTCTCCCCCGCGAGAATCGTATCGATCGCCTGACGCGGGTAGCTTGGACGAACAGCACCATAGGAATCTGTCGCGTGTTGAAAGGGATTGGTCACGAGTGAAGCCTAGTGGATTGTCCCCCGAGATGCCCGGACCTGAACCCGCTGGCCAACAGAAGGGATCGGATGACCGAAAGGAACTCGCATCAACTCTGGTTCTGCACTAGAAGAAGATTCCAGCTGAACGGGAATCACAGAGAATCCCCGACCGCGACTCAGCACAGTACCGCACACAAGCGCCCAGAGCTCACCTTCTGTGCCAGCAAGCTCCAGTTCTTCCTTCTCGACTCCCAAAAAGCGCGCCACTTCCATGTCTCCCGGGTTCTCCCACACGGCCTCGGGAGTATCAAGGCGACGAAGATGCCCGGCGATCATCACGCCAATCTGGTCGGCAACGGTAAAAGCCTCATCCTGGTCATGGGTGACGTAAATGCTCGTGATTCCTTCGCCGGTAATGATCTCGCGCAACTCGACTGACAAACTTTCACGCATCGAACGATCTAGCGCGGAAAGCGGTTCATCCAAGAGAAGGAGACGAGGCCGTGGGGCCAAAGCACGAGCCAAGGCCACTCGCTGCGCCTGGCCTCCCGACAGAGAATCGATACTTCGCGGACCAAAACCTTCCAAACCGACAATCTCTAAAACCTCTGCAACACGCGCAGAGCGTTCGGAGGCGGCAAGAGCGCACAGGCCGTAGGCGACATTTCCTTCGACACTGCGATGCGGAAAGAGCTGTCCGTCCTGGAACATCAAGCCAAAACCACGCCTATACGTAGGCGTGTGAAGAATTGACTGTCCGGCCCATTGAATATCGCCCTGCTGGGGACGTTCAAGGCCCGCGATTGCGCGCAACAAAGTCGACTTTCCACATCCACTTGGGCCGAGAAGCGCAGTGATTTGACCGGACCTAAGAGAGAAAGAGACACCATCTACTGCACGGAAAGAACCGTAATCAACGCTCACATCGATGCACTCTAAAGCCGTCGAATCGGTCATAGCCTGTCTCCAATCTCTGCAGGACGCAGCCATTCCATACAGGTAATCAGCAGTGCACACACTGCGGCAAGAAGAACACAAGAAGCCATCGCCACGCCCTGATCTAAGGCGTCAGGGCGCGAAATCAAACGGTAGATGACCACGGGAAGCGTGACTGCATCCCCCTTTGCGAGGAAAGAGGTCGCACCAAATTCACCCAATGACGTCGCAATCGCAAAACCCGCAGCGATACCCACGGAGCGCACCAAGACCGGACCATCAATTGTTGCCAAAACTCGAGAATCGCTGGCGCCCAAACTTGCCGCGGCTTCGCGGAGTCGGGGGTTAATTGCTCGCAAAGAGGGCGCGATCAGGCGAACGACCAGAGGAAGAGCAACGACGGCCTGCGCACAGGGCACCAGGATCCAGGAACTGCGCAGATCCAGAGGCGGGCGATTCATGGTGATGAGGAATCCAAAACCAACCGTCACGGCAGAAACACCCAAAGGAAGCATGAAGATGCTTTCCACCAAAGCTAATGCACTTTGTCCCACTCGTGAACGGGGATGGCGCGTTACAAGAAGAACCACGCAAACGCCCACGCTTAAAGCAATAACCATTGCGACAAGGGCGACAAGAAGCGAATGTCCCAAAGCCTGCAGGGGTGAGACACGAAGAGCGGGGGTGAAGGAAGAATCTGCCAACTTCGCGTAGTGCTCAAAGGTTAAACGGCCTCGTCGGTGAAGGGAACGCCACACCAGCGCGGCCAGGGGCAGAAGGACAAGCACGCAAATAACAAAACCGCTGAAAACCAGTGCCCACAGATCTCCCGTGCTCACGGACCTCTCTGCCCGAGGCCTGCCCAAAGTTGCCGCGTTCTTCCCACGTCTGCGCGCGGCCTCGGCAATGATCAAGGACAGTGCAATGACGACTAACTGAACAATGGACAGCACCGAGGCGCTGCGAAGATCCAAGAATTGGGTGGTAAGCATGTAGATCTCGGACTCGACGGTCGTGAGTTTCGAACCGCCCAAAATCAACACAATCCCGAAGGAAGTTGCGCAATACAAGAAGACCAACGAGGCCGCAGAGGCGATCGCGGGAAGGAGCGCCGGAAGGGTGACACTCAGGAAAACTCGGCGTGGAGGAGCCCCCAGACATGAGGCGACCTGAGCGGGACGCTCATCTAATTGGGACCAAAAACTACCAACATTGCGCACAACCAGCGAGTAATTGAAAAACACCATTGCTGCGACGACCGCGGTCATCGTGCCATCCAGCCCCAAGAAGCCTAGCCACCCCTGAGGTGCAAGAAGAGAGCGAAAAGCAACACCCACAACGACTGTGGGCAGAACGAAGGGCACCGAAATGACTGCGCGAAGGAATCGACGTCCGGGGAAACGACAGCAGTACAGGGCGTAGGCGCCCGGAATCCCCAGAATCAACGAAAAAGTCGTACCCAGAAGAGCCATCCACAGGGTGCGGCCAATGACTTTCCAGGTTCGAGAAGCCCCCAAAAGCTCACCTAAGCCCGAAAGGTCAATTCCACCGCCATCAGCACTAAATCCCTGAGCGATGAGAGTCGCCGCTGGCCAGGCAAAAAACAGCGTAAGAAACGCCAGGGGGACGCCGAGGGCCACTGCCCCGGCGCCCACCCTAAGCGCACGCTGCCGAAAATCTGTCACCCAAGAACCGTTTCTTGCCAGGTCTTGAGCCAAGCAGTCGAGTTCTTCTCAACCTCCTGAGGATCAACACGCAGGGGCTTATCGGCCAGAGGGCCAAACTTTTGCAGGGCCTCGGGTGCCTGACCCTTGTAGGGGTGCATGTAGGTTGCCTTCGAAATTGCGCTCTGGACTTCATCAGAGAGCAGGAATTCGATGAACTTCTTTGCTCCTTCGGGGTTCTTCGCACCCTTGAGGACACCGGCATATTCAACCTGGCGGAAGCAGGTATCGGTGATGACACCGGTCGAGCTTTCGGTTCCTGCATCATTGACCGCATAGGCAGGAGAGGAACCGTAGGACACCATCATGGGGTAGCTGCCCTTGCCTTCACCAGCGCTGTAGTCAACGTTGAATGCCTGCGACCAGCCCTCGGTGATCTTCACGCCGTTGTCCTTGAGTGACTTCCAGTACTGGGCGTACCCATCGGGACCAAACTTTGCAATCGTCGCCAGCATGAATGCCATTCCCGGAGTTGACGATGCCGGGTTCATGGCGACAAGCATGTCCTTGTATTGAGGCTTCGCCAGGTCTTCGAAGCTTGTCGGCACGGCAAGCTGGTGGTCGGCGAACCACTTCTTGTCGTAGTTCACGCAGACATCGCCGCGATCGATGGGAACCAGACCGGGTTCGCCCTGGAAATTGTCATCTGCGTTGGGCGAGGTGATATGTGCATCCTCGATGATTCCCTGACCGCCAATACGGGTTGAAACCGTATTATCTAGGCCGAAAACTGCGTCTCCCAGGGGTGAATCCTTGGTAAGAACCAGCTGATTGGCCAGCTCCCCACCGTTACCGATCGCTTGGATTTTCGCAGTAATTCCGGTCTTCTCATGGAACTTGTCCAGAAGGTCTTGGGGGAAGTCGAATGAATCGTAGGCAAGAATAGTGACACTTTGATCACCCTGTGCCGAGGCCGTGCCAGCCTGCGTTGCGGCACCATCCTGGCTGCTTCCCGCGCAAGCTGCAAGAGAGCTTGCTGCAACCAAAAATGTCACAGTTGATGCGATCAAACGGACGCGACGATGCGCCGAAAAAGTAGACATTTTCATCCTCCGCTAATGGTGGAGGGCTGGACCACCTCGGGGGAGGCAGTCTGGAGATTGCGACTTCCTACGCCGGCATAATCCGGATCAGGTGTAAGGGTCTGCATTCGCACTCTCAGCCCACGGTGGGCTCCCCTGTCTTACTCAGCAAGCATAGCGCATCAAGCAGAGAGGGATGTTCGGCCTCGGCGCCCCAGAGAACGGTGGCGACGAATCACGCCGACGACAGTGATGCCAACCATCCACGCAGCCGACATCAGTAGCCCCTGCAGACTTTCCGCATCCAAGGACAGCACGACGACCATCGCAGCAATGAAGGCGATAAACAGCCAGGCGGAGAAGACACCACCAGGAAGCGGGAAGGTCGAGCTGCGATGTTTGTTCGGGTACTTGCGCACGTAGAACAGGTAAGCAATAACAATCAAAACCCATACAACCATGAAGAGGGTTGCCGACATTGCGGTGACCACGGTGAAAACGCTCAGGATTGAATCGCCAAAAGCCAGAAGAACAGCGGCGGAAAGCAAGAACACACACGAAAGGAAAAGTGCATTCTGGGGGACGTGACGCTTTGAGAGACGACCAAAGAAGGGGGCCGCATCGCCCTGAAGTGAGAGGGAGAAGAGCATCCTCGAGGTGGAGTAGATCCCCGAGTTGGCCGACGAGGCCGCAGAAGTGAGCACCACCAAGTTCACCAGTGAGGCCGCTGCACCCAGTCCCGTCATTGAGAACATCGTGACGAAAGGCGACTGGGTCTTATCAATCTGATCCCAGGGCGTCACCATCATGATGACCGCAAGAGAGCAGATGTAGAACAGAACAACACGAACGGGAATCGAATTGATTGCCTTGGGAAGAGTTTGCGTGGGGTTCGAGGTTTCGGCAACGGTCGTTCCAACAAGCTCAATACCAACGAAAGCAAAAACTGCGATCTGGAAGCCACCCAGAAATCCGCTCAATCCCGTTGGGAATAGGCCTCCGTGACTCCACAGGTTCGAAACCGCCGCGGTTGTACCGTTGCTGTCACGCATGCCAATGGCGATCATCACGACGCCGACACCAATCAGAGCAATGATTGCAACGATCTTAATCATCGCGAACCAGAATTCGGTCTCTCCGAAAGCCTTAACGGTCATCGCATTGAGAGTGAAGAGGAGGAGCGCCGTAGCAAGAACGGGAATCCACGCGGGCAGGTTCGGAAACCAAAAACGCACGTAACCGGTGATGGCAACGACGTCAGCAATACCTGTAACCACCCAACACAGCCAGTAGGTCCATCCCATGACAAACCCCAGGGTTGGGCCGAGGAAGTGCCGAATAATATCGGCAAAAGTGCCGTATCTCTTATCCGAAAGGAGGATCTCACCCATCGCACGCATGAACAGAAAGAGCGCGCTGCCAATAATCAGATAGACCAGAAGGATCGATGGACCAGCCGTTGCAATGGTCTTTCCGGAGCCCATGAAGAGACCGGTACCGATTGCACCGCCGATAGCGATGAGCTGGATATGGCGGTTCGTTAGATTGCGCTGAAGCTCGCGGCCCGAGGCGTCGCCGAAGCTCTGCTCATCGTGTTCGCTGGTGCTCATTGTGATCCGTTCTCTCAGTTGAGCTTTCCACGCTAGCATGCCCCATCGGGATAGATGAGAGAAAATAGCTTGTATGAGTGAAGTGATGATTTCCGTCGCCAATGTTCCCACCGAGCGTGCACATCGATATGGGCATCAGCTTGCCTCACATATGGGACGGAAAATCGACGCGCAGTGGGATGATGAATCAGCTCGCGGAACGCTGATCTTCACTCGTGAGGGGATGCCCGGCGGCGAGTGCGCAATCTCGTGTACAGACCAGCACTTGCGTCTTGAGCTGAAGACTTCTCCCGAGGCCGTGGAGCACCTTGAGTTTGTCGTCGGGATTCACCTAGCTCGCTTTGGGTATCGCGACGGGCTTGAGGTTGCGTGGATGAGGAAGAATCCTGGCGATGGTGTGGAAACTCCCGGAACCACGCAGGGTCCCTTAACAGCAGAAGATATCGAGCGTCACCGACGCTCTAAGTAATCCTTCGCGCTTTCAACGGCCTGATCCCACAAACCGGCTTCGTCTTCCCAAAGCTGGTAGGCCTCGTCCTCATCATCACTGAGGGCGGCAATTCCCGATTCCTCAACGTGAAGTGCAATCTTGCCTTTTTCTTCCGAAAGTGAGACCTCGATAGTCGTCAGCATTTCTTCGGGGAATTCATCACTGGCCACGGGATACCAGCGGAATCGCACGACATCCATGGGATCCTCGTCGAGTTTTTCGACAAGCCATGTTCCCGCTTCCGGATCGGTGACGTGGTACAGCCCGTCATCACCGTGCTCAACATCATGGTCACCCAGCGGTCCATCATTGATCCACCAGCCGGGCTCAGAGACCAAGGCCCAGGCATTCTCGATGGTGGTGTCAATGAGCACGTCGGCTTCAACACTATCCGTGTTCTGACCGGGGGTTTCTGTTTCGTCATCACCGAAGAAGTCCATAGCTCAACGTTAGCGAGCCTAGGCCCGGCTGCCAAGGCCAGCGGGGAAATTGACGACAGGACAAGCCTCTACGGACCGAGCCGGTCCCAGTTATTTCCAGGCGCTTCTTTGAAGAATCAGCGCTTCTAGGAGTCAGCCCCACACTGAAGATCGGCACTGGGAACGACATTACGCAGGAAGTAACCTTCGACAGCTGTCGCCACACACTTGCTTCCGTTCTTCGAGTACGCGGTGTGATTCCAACCATCCCAAGTCACCAACACGCCCGACGACAGCTGCTTCGCCAGATTCTGGGACATCACATAGGGGGTTGCAGGATCATGAGTCGTACCAACGACCATGATGGGGGCTGCACCCTCAGCCTTGATTGCGTGGCGCTTCGCGTGCTTGGTCGGCCAGCCTTCAAGACTGGCGGAGGTGTAGCCGGCAAGATCACCAAAGATCATCAGCTCTTGCTTAAGTGCTGTCGCATCCTTCTCCCATTGGGCTGCATCACCAACAGGCTCGAAGTCCAGGGAGTTAATAGCAACGATCGCATCCATCGAATTCGATGAGTAGCTTCCGTCCTTATTGCGTTCGCTCAGCAAGTCTGCAACGTAGAGCAGCGTCGAGCCGTCCTCTGAGTTCAGCGCTTGCTGCATTCCCTGGGTGAGGATTGAATACGTCTGCGTCGAGTACAGCAGCCCAACGACAGCGCTCATTGCGAGGTCGTGAGTGAGCGGGCGATTCGGATCTGAGGTTTGGAGCGGTGAGTTGTACAAGCGGTCGAAGAAGTTCTTCATCTGCTTCATGCCGGCATCTGCATCGCCCTTGAGCGGACAGTTACGTGCTGCCTGGCAATCCTCCACCCAGTGACGCAGGGAAGCCTCAAAGCCGCGCATCTGCATGGCGGAGAGCTCATCACCGCTCACCGAGGGGTCAAGTGCACCGTCGAGCACCATGTGACCGACGTTTCCGGGGAATTGCTCGGCGTAGGTGGCGCCCAGGAAAGTTCCGTAGGAGTAGCCCAGGTAGTTGAATTTCTCTTGCCCAAGCAGCGCGCGAACCATATCGAAGTCCTTCGACGCATTCACGGTGTCGATGTGCTTGAAGATGTCACCGCTGAGGTCTTGACAGCCCTTGGCGAGATCTCGAGAAGTATCTTCTGCGAGCTTGATCATTTCTGCGGGACTTGCGTTCGGGTCGATCGGGTTTCGCGTTCCAGCTGCGTCGCCGTCACGCTCTTCATCAGTTCGGCAACGGACAGGGGTTGATGCTCCGACGCCTCGCGGATCCAGAGCAACAATGTCAAAAGCCGAGACAAGCCCACTGCCCAAAGAGGTGGTGACCTGTGAGGTAAGTGCGGACACCGATGCTCCGCCGGGGCCGCCAAGGTTGTAGAAAAGTGCCTTGCCTTCACTCTGGTCCCCGCGGTGGACCGCTAATGCAAGGGTGATTTGATTCCCGTCGAGGTTTTCCCAGTCCAGCGGTGCAGTCAGCGACGCACACTGGTACTTGTTGATGTCGCGCGGTGCAGACACCCCGGTGCTTGTGATTTCCGAGGCCTCGCACTGTCGCCAATTGAGCGGCTGAGAGTAAAACTGCTCTTTCGTGGGCTTGCCGGGAAGCGGGTCTGCCGCATGCGCGACCGTCACCTTGTTTTGGCTGTTCGAGGTACCTGCGGCGGCGCTGGTGGCAGCCTGATCGATGGCATTCTTCGCGTAGTATGCGATGCCAAAGTTTGTGGCAAGCGCAAGGACGATCAACACGGAGACGATCAGGCGGGAGCGTGAATTCATGCCTCTACCCTATTCGATGTCTAGACCTGCGGTCGAAGTGAGAGTGCCATCGACTCCAAAATCAGAGGGACTGACATGTTTGTTGTCAGCCGCTTTCGAGCTTCCTCAATTGCTTGGACTCTCTTCATGGTCTGCTGCGGGGTGGATTGAGAACAGAGCTGGTCGATGAGATCTAGGCAGTCATCATTGATCGGCTCTTGATCCGTTCCCAATTGCCGCAGGAGAACGTCCCTATAGATTCCCAAGAGGTCGACGAGGGCTCGATCAAGAGAATCTTGAATGGCTCGCTTTGAACGTCGCTTCTGATCTTCTTCGAGTTCACGGATACGTGCACGCTGATGCGAGGCCGGGCTCTGGCCTTCTTCCATTCCCAATTGGCGCATGAGTTCGGCCTTTTCGCGGGCGTTGCGTTCTTCAGATTGGGATTCTGCTTGAGTTTTCGCAATGGAGAGGAGGTCCTCTGCGGCAAAGACCGCTTCACCAACAGAACGCACCTGTGCCGGGGCAGTGATGATCTGCCGGCGACGCTGACGCATCTTGGGGTCTTTCGCGAGGGCCCGAGCCAAGCCGATATGCGATTGAGCTGCACGGGCTGCAGATAGCGCATCCGCAGGATCAACACCGTCACGACGAACCAGAAGGTCCGCAACAGCGTGCGGATCTGGAATTCGCAGTCCCAGATGCCGGCATCGCGAACGGATGGTGGTGATCATGTCTTCTGCACTGGGAGCACAGAGCAGCCACACCGTGCGCTCTGGCGGTTCTTCAATTGCCTTAAGAAGAACATTCGCCGTGCGTTCCATCATGCGGTCAGCATCTTCAATGACGATGACCCGCCAACGTCCCTGCGAGGGCGCGGTCTGTGCACGCAAGACGATCTGGCGAACCTCATCGATACGAATTTGCGTAGATTCCGTGGTGAGGATCGAAACATCACCGTTTGTCCGAGCCATTGTGGTCCGGCATCCTGGACACTGTCCGCATCCGGGGAACTCTCCGGTGCACTGAAGGGCCGCTGCAAAAGCGATTGCCGCAACCGAACGCCCCGAACCGGGAGGCCCGGTGATGAGCCATGCATGGGTCATTGAGCGAGATGGGTCATCAGTGGGCTGAGTGAGCGACGAGACATCTGCACGCACGGAGCCTGAAGTTTCCGCAGGTGGATGCGTCTCTTGGGTATGGTCGACGATTGCTCGGGCGCCTTGAGCCGCCTGTTGCAATACCGCCAGGGCATGTTCCTGGCCGACCAATTCATCCCAAACGCTCACAGAAGAATGCCATCCTCTTCCAGAAGAGCCCAGAGCGTTGCCTGAGACTCAACGGGCTTGGTATCTTCTGCAGCTTCTTCGGGCAATCCCTGGAATGCCGCATCAACACGTTCTTCCAGAACTCCGCGAATTTCACTGAAGACCTGATCTTCAGTTCCCACACCATCGATGACGACGATGCGATCCGCTTCAGAATCCGCAAGCGCCAAGTACTGGTGGCGAACGCGCTCATGGAATTCCATAGATTCGCGTTCCATTCGGTCCGGTTCACCACCGCGACGTCGCGCGGCAACTTCCGGTGGAACATCAATCAGCAGAGTGAGATCGGGGAGCAAACTTTCCGTTGCCCACATAGACAGGCTGCGGATTTCATCCACACCCAAGCTGCGCGCAGCTCCCTGATAAGCCAAAGACGAGTCAATGTAGCGATCGACCAGAACAATTTCTCCGCGTTCAAGTGCCGGCCTGATCAGGGTTGCGACATGGTAGGCACGATCAGCGGCATACAGAAGTGCTTCGGTGCGGGGATCAACATCTTCCGGTCCATTCTGAACCAATTGACGCAGAGTCGTCCCCAGCTCTGTTCCACCGGGTTCTCGGGTGACAACCACCTGTTGTCCGCGTTCTTCAAACCACCGGCGAACCCGCTGAATTTGGGTACTTTTACCGGTCCCATCACCACCTTCAAAGGTGATGAAGAGTCCGCGCCCCGCCTGTGCACCACTACCCATTGATCTCATGTCTCTATCTTGACAGTGCCCACCCGCATTTGCGTCCATTTTGGCAGCGGGTGGGCGAAAGAAAATTCCTTCTCATTACTTCTTTGTCGAAGTCTTCTTCGTCGCGCGTCGAGTTGTTGTCTTCTTCGCAGTCGTCTTACGGGTGCGCTTGGGAGCCGGACCCTTCGCGCGCTTATCGGCCAGAAGTTCGTAAGCGCGTTCAGCGGTCAAATCCTCGACGGTTTCGGCGCGCGGAACGGTCACATTGGTTTCACCATCGGTGATGTAGGGACCAAAACGGCCATCCTTAACGGTGACCTTCTTACCCGACACCGGGTCCTCACCAAACTCACGCAGCGGGGGCTTTGCTGCCCCGCGGCCTCGTTGTTTGGGCTGAGAGTAAATCTCAAGCGCCTCATCCAAGGTGATCGTCAAAAGCTGATCCTCACTGGGAAGGGTGCGCGAATCGCTTCCCTTCTTCAGGTACGGGCCGTAGCGACCGTTTTGCGCGGTGATGACCTCACCGTCAGAGGGATCAACACCGACCTCGCGTGGAAGCGACAGCAGCGCAAGCGCGTCCTCCAGCGTGATGGTCGCAAGATCCATCGACTTGAACAACGAGGCCGTGCGCGGTTTCGCCGCAGCCTTCTTCCGCGTCTTCTTCGCGGGCTTCCCATCTTCAGAAGCTTCTGCTTCTTCGGCTTCTTCGGGCAGAATCTCCGTCACGTAGGGACCGTAGCGGCCATTCTTTGCAACCAGCATATGTCCACTTGCCGGATCGATTCCCAGTTCGCGTCCATCATCTGCGGCAAGCGCGAAGAGTTCCGTGATCTTCTCTTCGGTCAGTTCATCGGGTGCGACCTCGGGCGGCACATTTGCGCGCGTCCCATCGGCCTTCTCCATGTAGGGTCCGTACCGACCCACTCGCAAGGTGACGCCATTTCCCATGTCAATGGAGTTCACCGCACGGGCATCAATATCGTCTCCCAGGGATTCAACCTGGAACTTCAGGCCGTCAGCATCGCCCTTTCCGTCTGCACCGAAGTAGAAAGTGCTCAAGAACTCGTGGCGATCTTCGCTTCCCGCTGCGATCTGGTCCAGATCATTTTCCATCGATGCCGTGAAGTCATAGTCGACCAGGTTCGACAGGTTCTCTTCCATCAGTCGCGTGACCGAGAAGGCCAGCCAAGTCGGAACCAAGTACTGGCCTCGGTGGGTGACGTAGCCGCGATCGCCAATGGTTTGAATCGTTGCCGCATAGGTCGACGGGCGACCAATTCCGAGCTCTTCCATGGTCTTCACCAAAGTCGCTTCGGTGTAACGCCCCGGGGGCTGAGTCTGGTGTCCCTGCGCCTGCGCCTCTTCAAGCAGCGCAACTTCCCCTTCGCTCACCTGAGGAAGGGTCTTCTCAGCATCGGTCGTTTCCGCGTCGTAGCGTCCCTTGTCCTGGCCTTCTTGGTAGGCCAGCCTAAAGCCGGGGGAAGTAATAACAGTTCCCGAGGCGCTGGACAGCACTGCATGAGGCTGACCTTCGACCTCGACATCGGTACGCACGCGGATGGTTGCGGTAAAGCCAAGGGCATCCGCCATCTGCGAAGCGACGGTTCGCTTCCAGATCAAGTCATAAAGTGCAAGCTGCTGACGATTCAAAACCGAGGCAACTTGCGCGGGGGTGCGGAAGTGATCCCCGGCGGGGCGAATGGCCTCGTGAGCTTCTTGCGCACCCTTAGAGGTAGTGCCGTAGATGCGCGGCTTCTCAGCCACGGCCTCGGCCCCATAAAGTTCCTTAGCCTGCTGACGGGCAGCCTTGATGGCCTGCGAGGACAGGGCCGTAGAGTCGGTACGCATGTAGGTGATGAAGCCCGACTCGTACAGGGACTGAGCGGTCCGCATCGTCGAGGAAGCGTTCCAGTGGAGCTTGCGGGAAGCTTCCTGCTGAAGCGTCGACGTCGTGAAGGGCGCTGCCGGGCGGCGGCGGTAGGGCTTCTGCTGGACGGAATCGATCGCGGAATCACGCGCGGCCTCGAGCGCTGCGGCGAAGAGCGGCGCGGAATGGGCATCCAGGTGGAAGGCCTCGTTCTTTGTAGCCTTCGCGGAAAGGCGACCGTTTTCATCGAAATCGGAACCGGTTGCAACGGGGGAACCGTCAATGTGCGAAACTTTTGCGCCAAAAGACTGACCCGAAGCGGCAAACTGGGTATCGATCGACCAGTACTCAGCACTCACATGCGCCATGCGGTCGCGCTCGCGATCAACAACCAAGCGCGTTGCGACCGATTGCACGCGGCCCGCGGACAGGGAGGGGCGAATCTTGCGCCAGAGCAGCGGCGAAACTTCGTAGCCGTAAAGACGGTCAAGAATTCGGCGAGTTTCTTGGGCATCGACAAGGTCGGTGTCGAGCTCGCGAGTATTTTCCAGAGCGCGTTGGATCGCTTCCTTCGTGATTTCGTGGAAGACCATGCGGCGCACGGGAACCTTGGGCTTGAGGACTTGGAGAAGGTGCCAAGCGATAGCCTCACCCTCGCGGTCCTCATCAGTTGCCAGGAAGAGTTCGTCGGACTCTTTCAGGAGCTTCTTGAGCTCGGTGACCTTTTTCTTCTTGTCGGGATTGACAACGTAATAAGGGGTGAAGCCATCCTCGACGTCGACGGCGAAGCGCCCGTAGGGACCCTTCTTCATGTCGGCAGGAAGCTCAGAGGGCTGCGGAAGGTCGCGAATGTGACCGATCGAGGCGGTCACATGGTAGTCGGGTCCCAAGTATCCTTCGATCGTCGCCGCCTTGGCGGGAGACTCCACGATCACCAGCTTGGTCGCTGCCATTGTTTGTCCCTTCCGTTGCTACCTCGTATTTGTAGCACTCTTTGCTGGTCCTCCGATGGCGAGCGCCGCGGAGTACCACTGGGTAGGACCTTACCGCGTTACGGGGCTTTCCGGGAACCGATGTGCTTTTCCGCGCGTCTTTTGTGGACAATTCCCGAGGCCTGGCCGGTGCCTTGCGGGCGGGCGCGCACCATATCCATCGGCAGCAGACCAACTAGAGACATGCCATAAGCATCTGTACAATATTCTGTACATACGTGACGAAGTGAGGAGCACCCATGAAGACCATGACCTACAGCGAGTCGCGCGCACGCTACGCCGAGGTCCTCGACCAAGTCGTCAACGACCGCGAGGAAATCATCATCACCCGCCAAGGCCACGAGAGCGCCGTCATCATGGCCCTTGACGAGTACGAGTCCCTCATGGAGACCGTCTACCTCATGCAGTCCCCCGCAAACG
>CALIZH010000401.1 GCA_938028585.1 uncultured Actinomyces sp.
TGTGCGGAGACATCACCTATATCAGGACGTGGACCGGATTCGTCTATCTGGCGACGGTTTTGGACTGCTGCACGAAAAAGGTGGTGGGTTATGCGATGGCCGACCACATGCGCACCTCCCTGGTGTGCCAGGCCATTGACATGGCGGTCAGGAGATGCCCGGTCGAGGAGGGTGTGACGATCTTTCACTCCGACAGGGGGAGCCAGTACACGTCCCAGGAGTTCCTGGATCACCTCAAGTCTTATGGTATTCGCCCGTCAGTGGGGCGTACGGGGGTGTGCTGGGACAATGCGTGGGCGGAGTCGTTCAACGCCACGCTCAAGAATGAGAGAGTCCACCGAATGGTGTATCCCACGAAGGACAAAGCGATCAAGGATATTGCCTCATGGATCGAGCTGAGATACAATCGTACTCGTCTTCACTCAGCCCTAGGGTATCGCACTCCCGACGAGGCCGAAAGCGAGTTCCTGGGTCTGAAGAAGGCAGCCTGAAGCACAAAACAAGCACTGTCCGAAAAACACCCAGCAGTCCATCCTTCGTTGCCAGTCTGCTGGCGATGTTCATCGTGAGGCGTCGTCCTCGATCGATAACGATGCTTGTGACGCATTCTGTCGTTCCTGCGATTGCCGTGAGTGCCGTCAATATTGTTCCCACGTACGCGGTACGGGGTTGGGTGCCAGTTGTGGTGGTGATCATTTTCGCGGTCGGCGCATCGATTCTTTCTTCCCTGATTTATGCGCTCCTGTTGCGGCGGGGAGACTATGTCATGGAAGTAGAAAGTTGTTCGCCGTGATAGATAGTTCGAATTTTCGTCTCTTGTGCGAATCTGTTGCGGCCCGGTGATTCGGGGAGTGCGGTAAGGTTGGGAAAACGTATGTTGTTGCTGTCGGTGGGGCGGGATCCTCATGGTTTTGGGTCCCAGAAAATGCATGAAAACGGCGCAGCGCTCGTTGAGTTTGCTGGAATCGCTATCGTTGTGGCGGTGATCTTTGCTGGGGTGATCGCCGTGGCACCGAGCCGAGGGGGTGATATCGCATGCAGTATTGTCTCCAAGATCAGTGAGGCCATTGGGGCTGGAGGAATGCAGTGCGGTGGGGGTGACGATAAGGCAGAAGAGGATAAGCACAAGCCGACTGAGGCGTGTACAACTCATCAGCGAACCCAGAGCGTCAAGGGGTCCGCCGGCGTGGCAGTCGTCAGTGCTGAAGTCAAAGGCGATATTATCGTCGAAAAGTTGTCTGACGGTCGCTACAGAGTTACCGATGCGCGTGCCGCAAAGGTCGGGGAGTCTTTGGGAGGCGGTGGAGGATTTGAGGTGACCGCTAACAATCATAAGTTTGGTCAGTACTTGAATGCGGACGGTACTGGTAGTGGGGCTGTTGAGGGAGGTCTTGTTTATGAGGTTGATTCTGAGAAGGCCAAGAATGATCTAGTAGACCATTTATATAGGAAGGCCGCTGTGGAAGGGGCGAGCAGCATGGGTTCTTTTGGGAGTCTTGCTGCTCCGATCAACGAAGCGATAAGCCACTACATCTTTGGATATCAGCCTCCGAAGCCAACCGCAGCCTATCTCCAGGTTGGCGAGGAAGGCTCAGTGAGTGCTGAATCTACGCAAGGGGTTGGAGGAGCGCAGGTCGAGGGTAGTTACGCTCGCGCGCTAGGGGTCAAGGTTGATCGTGAGGCGGGGACAACTACGATGTATTACAAAACGAATACTGACGTCTCGGGAAATGCCAGTAAGCTAGGTTTGGGGGTGGAAGCGAGTGGGTCGGATGAGCGCATCATTGCGGTCACGGTTAACAGCAAAGACCCGAACAAGGTTCTGAATGTGTCTGCTACCGGCACGTACGATGCTCAAATCGGGGCGACAACCCCCTTGGGTGTGGGCAATCCTCCGTCGCTTGAGTCTGGTCAGGTGTGGACTGCGTCGGTGGATCTGAACTCTGTAGAAGCAGACCGAATGGCCCGTAATTTCTTGGCCGCTGCCAGAGTCCCCGGGTATGAAAATGGTAAGGGTGCTTCAGAAAACCGGCTCTTCGTGTTTGAGGGTGTGGTAGGTGGGGCTTATCGGTTGGTTTAGGTGGTTGTTGTCAGGTGGTCTTTGAGGCGTCCGGTGTGGATGAGGCTGCGGATGGTGTAGTTGGCCAGGTTGCGGAATCCCAGGGCGATGCCGCGTAGGTGCTCCAGGCGCCCGTTGATCGCTTCGGTGGGGCCGTTGGAGGTACGGGGCTGGTCGAAGTAGGCCAGGATGTCGGAGGCTCTTTCAGTCAGGGTCTTTGCCAGTGCCTGGATCTCCTCCAGCCCGTCTGGGACGGCCTGCCTCAAGGAGTCGATGAGCCGTTGCATCAGGTACTTTCCCAGGCCCGGGTCCTCGACCCTGTAGGCCTGGATGAGGCGCTGGTAGACGCCCCAGGCGGCCTGGACCGCAGCGTGGCGATCATCAGCGAACAGAGCCTCGAGACGCTCGGCCTGGGCATCGGTGAGCAGGCCGGCCCCGGTGTGCAGGGTGCGCCTGGCCCGGTAGAGCCGGTCACCCGCCCGGCCCCGCCGGCCCGTGATCGCCCGCTGGATCCGGCGGCGGCACTCATCGAGCTTGTCCCCTGCTAGGGACACGACATGAAAAGGGTCCATGACCGCTCGGGCCTTGGGCAGCTCCTCGCCGGCGGCGCTCTTGAACCCGGTGAACCCGTCCATGGCTACCACCTCGACCCGCTCACGCCAGGACTCACCCCGAGCGGCGAGCCAGGTCTTGAAGACCTTCTTGGACCGGCCCGGAACCATATCCAGAAGCCGGGCCGGACCACTGCGGTCGCGTACGGGGGTCAGGTCAATGACCACGGTGACATAGCGGTCGCCCCGCCTGGTGTGGCGCCACACATGCTCATCGACGCCGAGGACCTCCACGCCGTCGAAGCGGTGAGGGTTGCCGGTGATGGTCTGCTCGGCTCGGGTCAGTATTGCGTTGTTGGCGGTGTGCCAGGAGATCCCCAGGGCGGCTGCTACCCGGGAGACGGACATGGCTTCCAGGGCAAGGGCCCGCAGCCCCCACTCCACCGCCGCGTGGGTCAGCCGCGCCCTGGGCTCAGCCAGGCCGCTCGTGTCCTGCCTCCACACTCGGCGGCAGCCGGTGCAGGCGAAGCGCCGCAGGCGTACCACCAGCTGCGTGGGCCTCCACCCCACCGGCACATGGGCCAGACACCGGGCCACCGTCCCACGGGATACTCCCTGGGCCCCGCAGGCTCTGCAGAACGGGTCCTCAAACCCGATCGGCATACGGCACTCGATCACCGCGCGCTTGGCTGTGAGGTGCTGGCCCACAGCGGTCAGTCCCAGGGCATCCAGGCCCAGGAAGGTCGTCAGATCAGGGCCGGTGAAGGTAGTCTCAGGCACGTCGAGGTCTCTCGTGACGGTTGTCTAGCAGCTCCCATCATCGGGGGACCTCGACCCCTACCCAAGCAACGACGCACCCACCCCACCTATGAACTTCAATAGGCTCCACCTACCACACCCTCAAACACGAAGAGCCAGAAAACCTTGGCGATGCGACGTTGACATTCATTAATGCTGCGGCAGATAGGGGTGTTTTGACGCGCCAGGATGTTTCAAAGACGTCCTCAAATTATGAGGCAAAATTGGGTGTGAAGCTGGAGTTAGAACTGAGCGCGGGCGTTGGATACTCTGACGAGAATGTTGAGTTCTCCAATGGGCAGTACTACTCTGGTGGGAAGTGGAACCGCTGGGAGGGATGCTGATGTCGTTGATACTGCCTCGTAGGGCGGTTCTGATCCCGTTAGGAGTTGCTGGGTTGTCTTACGTAGTGGGCTGCTCTGGACGCAGCGGTAAAGGCGCTGGAGCGTCGTCGTCAAGCGGTGCTGGTGCGTCAGGAAGACCCTCTCCCAGCCCTGGTGAAACATCCACGTGGCGACCTGTCTCAGATATCCGGGTCGTCCCTGATACGCAGCCGCGAAACGTGCAGCCGAAGTCCCCCTCGGGTGACCCGGTTGAGGTTCACGGTCTGACGCTCACCGCCCCTGCTGGCGCAACCGTCAGCGAGGTGAGCAACTCCGAGGGGAATCCAGCCACGGAGATCCTGATGCCGGGGGCGAACAACGGGATCCCGCGGGTAAGAGTTCGCCGTGTGGAGTCCTTCGGGCGCTCTCTCGTCGACGAGACCTACGCGCAAGAAGTGCTTCTGGTCTCAGAGCGTCAAACCAATGTGTTCCGGACGAAGGAGACGTGGCCTCATATGAAGGAGGCCTACATCATCACATGGGATACATCTGTCCCAGCCTCGGACGGGTCGAATCTGCCGCTGAGTGCATTGGGGTTCTGGCTCGGTGACACCGAGACCAGTGGCTGGACGCTGTATGCCACTGCCGAGCGGGGCAAGCTCGAGAACTCACCTCTGTGGGACGTCACCTTCTCCGCACGCTCCGCGTAACCGAAACTCGATGTCGGGCACACCGATCATCGCGTGAGCACGTCCGAGGTGGACAGTGGCGCGAGGGGGAATGCAGGTGTTGAGGGCCAACCGCCATGTCAATATTCCGAGCGCGGACCAGAACGGATTCAGGCCGGCGCGTCTCCGGGGGTCAGGATGTCGGTCTGGGCGGGCAGGTCCGTGATGCCGACCGGGCAGGTCACCCCGTTGGGGCCGTGATTGCAGTAGCCGTTCGGGTTCTTGTGCAGGTAGGCCTGGTGGTAGTCCTCCGCCAGGTAGTAGGGCCCGCCGAACTGAGCCGGCGCGCCGGCGGCGTCCTCGATGGTGGTCACGCAGGTGCCCAGGCCCAGGCGGGTCAGCTCGCCCTGGAAGGCCTCGCGGATCCGCACGGCAGCCTCGCGCTGGGCGGGCGTCGTCGTCCACACCGCCGAGCGGTACTGGGTGCCGACGTCGTTGCCGTGACGGTTCAGGTGCGTGGAGTCGTGGTTCTCCCAGAAGGTCTTGAGCAGGGTCTCCCCGCCCTCGCCGCAGACGGCCGGGTCGTAGACGACGCGCACCGTCTCGGCGTGACCGGTCGCCCCGGTGCACACCTCCTGGTAGGTGGGGTTGGGCGTCTGGCCGCCCATGTAGCCCACCGACGTCGAGACGACGCCGTCCTGGCGCCACAGGATCCGCTCCACCCCCCAGAAGCAGCCGGCCGCCAGGTAGATGACCCGACTGTCCTCGGGCCACGGCCCGTCCAGGGGAGTCCCCAGCACCGGATGGTCTCCGGGGGCGGGCAGGACCGGCGTCTCGCGGCCGGCCGGCGCCGATCCGCTGAGCGAGTGACGAAGGGCGTTGAACATGAGGACACGGTACTGCGCGAGGCCCCTATTCCCGCCCGCGCTTCACTGACCGCGAGGAGCGGCCGGGGCGGAGGCGTGAGGGCGGGTGTCAGTCAGGCGTTCGGTGACGACTCCGGCCCGCAGCTGTTCAGCCTCAGGTGGGTGAAGGCCCTCTCGCGCCAGTCGAGGAAATTCTGGAACCCGCCGGTGAGCAGCGCCTGAAGCTCCTCGCCGCTGTTGACGCCGACGATGTCCTGCTCCTGATCCTCCGCGCTCATGTCTTGCGTGATGACTCGCAGATTCTCGGCCGTGTGGTTCCCACGCGGGACGACGAAACTGGGGCATCCTTGAGGGTTGACGATCATGAAGCCCGCCGAGATGCACAGATCAAAGATGAAGTCGCACTCACCGGAGGTGAGGTGGGCATGCCCGGTCCCGGCCGTCATCGCCCCATCCTCCTCGAGCACATTGGAGAAGTGGAAGTCCTGGAGCCCATCGACATTGATGTCGGAGCCGTCCTCGTTGAGCAGCGTTGCGGATGATGACCGGTCTGCGCTGGAGGGCGGGAAGACCTTCATGTGCATTCGACGCCGTTGCAAGAACTCCTGCACGCCGTCGCGATCCGGATCGACGAGTCGGTCTCCGTCGATCTTGTACAGATAGAGAGAAGCCCATGGATGACAGTGCCCTGCCTGTGCGTCTTTGAACTGAAATTTCATCATGATGGCGAATAGAATCATTAAGGGGATAACAGTCCAGCGATTCGTTGTGTGGACGATGCGCGCAGGAGTTCATGTCTCGGGTCATCGCCTCCGTCAAGGAAATGACGATGAATGAATGGACGATCAACGCTTCCTCAGTAGCAGGCGACCGTGGTTGGAGAGATTCTCTTGGAGGGGAGCTCAGACTCGCATCGTCGTTGGATCGTAACTTAGCGAAATAACTTCTGTTCACCCCGACTCAGAGTCCTTGGTTAAGTATACTGCCTTAAACGTGTTGATATCGACAAAGGCGTCACCATTCTTTTTCATTCAGTCCCTAGTTGCGTGGGGTTTAGGGTGGGATGGTGGTTAACCGGTTCAGTACCCACATGCGCGAAAGTCTTAAGATTCTATTATTCTGTTCCTCCTTATCGGTGGTTACCAGCGTTCGACTGCCGCAGGTAAAAGTCTGCCCGGATCGCCCAGGGGTGGGGATGAATGGGCGAGGTTAATTTGCTGTGTCCGGCGAAGGTGCGTGAAATGATGAATGCAGGAACGTTCTGGAGTAAGGAATTAAACCTCATGTGAATGCAACGGTTGGCCTTCCTTTGTAGTACCTACGGCTATCAATAAGATAGCGGAGGTTCCCTGCTCCATCGTCAACGAGTCTTAGTAAATAGAGAAACGTAGAAGGGGGGGCGACCCTTGTGAAGGGTCATCTAATTTATAGTGCACTCCCATCCGCATGCTTGCCCTCCTGGTCGTCCTCTTCGTCGTGATCCTCTGAGTAGTCTTCGTCGGGGTCAATAAATTTGATTGTGCCATAGTCATAGAAAGCATCTCTTGAATCATATGAAGTCTGAGAATTGCCATCTGCTTCGACACCTTTCTCCTTCGGCCTATTGTTTTGATTTGGTTTCTTTGAGTCGTTCGAAAAGTATTTAACTTCGATGGCGTTCAGCCGAACATCTAATGCATCTTTGAGGGCTCTGTTTGGATCTTTGGTCGAAATGTTGTCGAGCGAAACTTTTAGCGACTCTTTAAGCACCCAAGCAAATCCTGTTGAAGAAAGTTGCCCCTCAATGTCGCGAATTACTTTGTCGTATTCCGCCATATTTACACTCCGAAAGGTCGCCCAAACTTCTTCAGAGCACTCAAGGAGCCGTTTACAATCCGGCAAAGAAGATTTATGAAAATTGTCGTAAATATAATCGTAAATTCTTCTCGGTAGCGCTAGTCCCGCATTTAATTCTGGGATGAACGCCCAAACCAATGTTGCATTGAATGTAGGGCTATTTTTTTCGATGATCTGACATATTGGCAGTAGGTGCGCGATGAGTAGCAGTCCAGCGAATTCCCCGTCTCTTAAAGTGGTGCGCGGAGAGGTGTGTTCAGTCGAGGCTAAATGTGAGGAAATGGAGACAGGTATGTAGGTATCGTTTCTCCAGAGTAGTTCGTTACTTGCAGGAGCTCCGGCAGTGGTGGGGAGCTCGACAGAATCATCGAAATATGCCACCGAGACGATAGGTAACGCATTATTCACGACGCCTCTCATTAATCTTCTTGCATCTTCTGATATATCGTCCGCAGCAAGCAACTCATCAATAGTGAAAAGTTGGCCAACCGCCTCTTTGGCTGCTTCATTCGCCAAAGTTCTGTTGCTCCGGCCTTTTGCTTCAATCAAAAGTCGAGCAGGTTCGTCGTAAGACTGTGGCTGTAGTGAGTAACCCAGCAAATCCGGGCGTCTTGTTTTGGAGTTAGGTTTGTGTTTTGTGATTAACTTGTAAACAATGTCAAAGTGAGCTGTTACCTTGGCTTGAAATATGGAATCAGCCATCATTGCGCATTGCGTCATTCCGAGCGTGTAGATTATTGACTTACGTTCAGTATCGTCAAGCACATCAAGGAATCTATTTTTGAGAAAGTATGTGTTTGTTTGGTTTTTGTTCTGGGGTTGCGCTAAATTCAAGCCCAGGCCTACTTGTGCTTCACGCAGGTTGATATAGTTGTCTAACTGATTCTCTCCTTGTGCGCTCAACAGGTCTCTGGGGTTGCCAAATATCTTGGCGAATAGGCGCACATTGCTGTTTGAAGAATCAATTTCGCCATGGCTTGTTGATATCGTTCTAAAAGGTCTACTTGTGAGGGAATCCTTCAAATTCTTCAGGAAGGTGAATGCGGCCCCCAGTCGCATGGTCAGAGTCCTGCTCGGTGAATCTGGTTGTTTATGGAACCTCCTCTTGTCTGCTCCTGTTTCAATTACTGGTGCTGCATGGTCTTCCTTATTGGTTTGGGGTGAGTCGGAGTCGTGGGTGATGCGTAAAATGGTGTAAGGGATTTTGGGCATGCCACTTGCTTTCTGTTCTGGTATGTAAACTAAAGTGGTTGACTGTTGCTCAAGAAGGTCTTCCAGCGGTTGATCTGCAGTGTGTGATCGCTTTGTTTTGGCTGGAGGTGTGGAGTGTCGAAGTGTTAATGCTGTGGCGCAGCGTGGGGTGCAACGTTGTCTGATATAGTTGCCTGGTAACTAGGGCTGCTTATTCTTTGGTTTACGTTGAAAGTCGACGTAATGTGTGTTGTTCTGGGTTGGGAGATTCTGGACTTCAGAAATTTATGTTTGGCTTGATGAGTGGCGCCAGTGCCAGAGTCGCGGGAGAGTCTGGTACTGGCGCCACGGTGGTAAGAGTATTTCTGGCTCAGACCCGCTCGACCTTGACGATCTCGGCCTGGATCTTCCGGCCGGTGGGGGCATCGTAGGAAACGGTGTCGCCCGCACGGTGCCCCATGAGGGCCTGGCCCAGCGGGGCGTCAGGGGAGAAGACCTTGACGCCGTCGGGCACGTCCGCGGTGATCTCCTGGCCGCCCAGGGCGAAGACCTGCTCCTTGCCGGCCACCTTCGCGGTGACGATGGTGCCGGCCGAGACCGAGCCGTCGTCGGCCGCCTCGCCGATCTGGGCGTTCTCCAGGGTCTCCTCGAGCTGGATGATGCGCGCCTCGTTGAGCCCCGCCTCCTCGCGGGCGGCGTGGTAGCCGGCGTTCTCCCGCAGGTCACCCTCCTGGCGAGCCGCCTCCACGCGCTGGGCGATCTCCTTGCGCTCGGTCGTCTTGCGGTGCTCGAGCTCGGCGGCCAGCCGGTCGTAGGCCTCCTGGGTGAGCCAGGTGCCCTGTGACTGCTCGGACATGGGTCCTCCTTGGATGACTGGTACTGGTCGCGCGGCGGCCGGTAGGGCCTCCTTGCGACGACGACACCCGGCGGCTCCTTACAGGGCCAACCGGGTTTGAAGCGCGAGTCTACGCCGTAGTCTGAGGAGACACTGGGTACTTGACGAAAGGTCTTGAAATGTTGAGGGTTTGTGACGGTGGCCCGAGGGGTGTGAATCCACGCTGACCTGCCCGGTCAGTGTCAGGCGCTGTTGTCAGGAAGTCGGTAGGACACATGGCCCGCTCGACGGCGTGGCGGCCGTCGGGCAGTGCCCAGTCGCCTTCCGGCCGGCCTCCCGAACCGTCTACCGCAGGACCGCCAGGAAGCAGGCCACGCACTGGCAGGCCCATGCGGCCACGGTGCACACGTGGAAGATCTCGTGGAAGCCGAACCAGCGCGGCGAGGGGTCGGGAGTCTTGCGGGCGTAGACGACGGCGCCCAGCGTGTAGGTGACGCCGCCGGCCACCAGCAGCCACACGATCGCGGGGCCGCCCGCCCGCCAGAACTGTGGCAGGAACCAGACCGCTACCCAGCCCAGAATGATGTAGAGGGCGGTGGTGAACCAGCGCGGGGCGTGCATCCACAGTAGGTTCGTGGCCGTGCCGATCGCCGCTCCCGCCCACACGATCCCCAGGACCAGGGTGGCCGTGCGCGTCGGCAGCAGCGCCGCCGACAGGGGCGTGTAGGTGCCGGCGATGAGCAGGTAGATGTTCGCGTGGTCGATCCGCCGCAGGGTGGCCGCGACCTTCGCCGGCCAGTGCCCGGTGCCGATGTGGTAGACGCCGGAGTTGGCGAACAGCAGCAGCGAGCACGTCAGGTAGACGGCGCAGGCCCACTTCAGGCCCGCTCCTGGCGCCAGCACCGTCAGCACGATGCAGGCCGCCAGGGCCAGCGGTGCGGTACCGGCGTGGATCCATCCGCGCAGCCTGGGCTTGACGGAGGCGATGACGCCCTTGGCGCTCATGGACGTGGAGCGGCGCGGGGCCTGCGACGTCGAGGGCGATGTCGGTGACATGGGCGTGAGCGTCCTTCTGGGTGGTGTGGAGTGGGAACGGGTCGATGCTGAACCTTACGACTCCGTAGGTTACGTGACCGTAGGTTGTGGTGGTAGCGATCCGGACGGCGATGTGACACGGCAGGCATGGTGGCCTGCGTCGGCAGGTTCCGCGGCCGCCGTCGCCAGAGCCGGTGCGGCCCGGCCGCCTGGCATGTCTCCGTTGTGCCCCGGCAACCCTGGGCGAACCTGATGGCCGGATTTGACCCGGCTGTTAACCGGCTCGTCCAGCGCAGGAGGGGCCTCGCGCGATAGCGTTGGAGGTGGCCCCGAGCCGTCGGGCCCCGTCCCCCAACAACCCCACCGAGGAGCCCCGAGGAACACGGCATGGCAGGCGACAACCTCCTCTACGACATCTACGAGCGCCGGCTGGCTGCGCGCATCGACCCGGCCACGGTGCCCCACCACGTGGGTGTCATCCTCGACGGCAACCGGCGCTGGGCCAAGTCCATGGGCTTCGGGGCTGCGCAGGGCCACAAGCGCGGCGCGGACAAGATCGAGGAGTTCCTCGGGTGGGCCGAGCAGATGGGGGTCCAGGTCGTCACCCTGTGGCTGCTGAGCACCGACAACCTCTCCCGCGACCCGGCCGAGCTCTCGCCCCTGCTGGACATCATCGCCCACGCCGTTGACGAGCTCGCCGAGACCGGCCGCTGGAGCCTGCGCCTCGTGGGCGCCGTCGACCTCCTGCCCGAGCCGCTGGCCGAGCGCCTGCGCGCCGCCAACGCCCTGGACTTCGACGACATCA
>CALIZH010000403.1 GCA_938028585.1 uncultured Actinomyces sp.
ATTCCGTGCTGCCGGCCAAAATCGCGCAGTGTGGAAATGCGCTGCTGGATGTGAGTGAAGGATGAAGAACCGCAGACAAAGGCGATATGTCGGCATCCCTGCTCGGCCAAGTGAAGTGCAAGAAGGCGCACCATTTGTTCGTCGTCACCAATAACCGCGCCGCATTCATCAAACTTTTGCCCGATAACGACGGTTGGAAGCCCGTATTCATTGAGCTTTGATGGACGGGGATCGTCGTCGCGAGGGTCAACCACAATCGTTCCGTCGACGCGTCCTTGAGCCCACCAGTTTTCATATGCCTTAAGTTCTTCTTCCATTGAGTGGGATAGGTGGAGGAGCAGATCAATGCCGCTGTTGTCTAAGGCGTCTTGGACTCCGGTAATGAATTCGAAGAAGAAGCGTTCTGAAGAATTATTGACACGTGGACGTTGCAAGACCAAGCCAATTGCGTTGGAACGTGAGGAAGAAAGTGCACGTGCTGTTGCATTTGGGCGCCATCCCATCTTGGCTGCGATATCGATTATTCTTGCTCGCGTGGTAGGCGAAACGCCGGGACGATCGTTGAGGGCGAATGATACGGCTGCGCGGGAAACGCCTGCTTCTCGCGCAATATCACGGATTGTTGGACGCGCCATTGCGATACCTTCTCTGGTCGTAATCGGATTGTTACAAGTTTACCTCGTACTAAACCGGATTAGTTGTTATTCTAAACGCAGTGCCTCGAAGTAGAAGCACTGCAGAAGACGGAGACGTGATGCACGATAATCAAGAAATCCTCATGCAGCGTGTGACACGCACATTGAAGGAACGAATCCTTCCGCGTGAGTACACGAAGATTTCTTCACTGCATGTCACTCAGTGGCGCCAGCCCTTAGAAGATGGTGTCATCTCGGAGCCAGTTCGTTTTGCGCAGGCCATGAAAGCCGACTTCACTCCTTTTGAGTTGGGGCAGACATGGGGCGGAGCATGGCAGACAACGTGGTTCAAGCTCCATGGTCAAGTTCCCAACGACGTGGAACTTTCGCAAGGTCAGCGTCTTGAGCTTCGAATCGATCTGGGATTTGAGGAACACTCTGTAGGTTTCCACGCTGAAGCACTGGTAAGGGATCTGTCGGGGAAGACTGTCAAGGCCCTGAACCCTCGAAGCCGATGGCTTCCTGTCGCGCAAAAGGCCGGAAGCGACATCGACTACGTCATTGAGGCAGCGGCTAATCCCTTGCTTTTGGGCATTCCTCCCTTCCAGCCCACTCACGATGGCGACAAGCTCACGGCTTCGCACCAAGAGCTGTACCACTTCCGCCAAGCAGACCTTGTTGTCGTGAACGAAGATGTCTACGGGCTGGCACTGGATATTCAAGTTCTGCACGAGATGATCGAGGCGGCGCCTCACTTTGGCGATCATGAATGGGATGTCCTGCTGGGACTCAATCGTGCGCTCGATTGCCTTGATCTTGACGATGTGGTCGCAACTGCTGGCGCAGCACGTGAAGTTCTTAAGCCTTTTATGGAGGCTGCTGCTTACCCCGGAGCGCACCGAATCAGCGCTGTTGGCCATGCACACATTGACTCTGCATGGCTGTGGCCACTGCGCGAAACGCGTCGTAAGGTCAACAGGACTCTTGCCAACGTTGTCCGTCTTATCGAGGACGGTTCTTCCTTGATCTTCGCCCTTCCTGCTGCCCAACATGTGGCCTGGCTTAAGGAAGATGACCCTGAACTTTTCGAGCGCGTACGTGAGCTTGTCGCAAAGGGTCGAATCGTTCCCGTGGGCGGAATGTGGGTCGAACCGGATGCTGTTCTTCCCGGCGGAGAGGCAATGTGCCGCCAGCTGGTTGAGGGCTTGGACTTCTTCGAAAATGAACTTGGCGCATCGTGCCAAGAGATCTGGCTTCCTGACTCTTTCGGCTACTCTGCCGCACTTCCTCAAATTGCTCGAGAAGCCGGAATTGAACGTTTCCTGACGCAAAAGATTTCATGGAACCAGGTCAATACCTTCCCGCACCACACCCTGTTGTGGGAAGGCATTGATGGATCGCGAATCTTTACGCACTTCCCGCCGATGGACACCTACGGCGCGGAAGTCACTGGCCAGAACCTCACTCACGCCGTCGAGAACTTCAAGGACAAGGGACATGCAAGTGTTTCCCTTATGCCCTTCGGCTACGGCGACGGCGGTGGTGGTCCCACCCGTGAAATGCTTGAGCGCATTGACCGCTTCCGCTCACTACGCGGCGCCCCTGAAGTTGTGATGGAAACTCCCAAGCAGTTCTTTGATCGGGCTCTGGAAGATGCTGACCAGATCCCGGTGTGGGTTGGCGAGCTCTATCTTGAGCTGCACCGCGGCACCTTCACCTCACAGATTGATGCGAAGCAAGGGAACCGCCGCGGCGAATCAATCCTGCGCGAGACTGAACTGTGGTGTTCTTACGCGGCGATTCAAGGCTTGATGGATTACCCCTATGAGGAGCTTCGTTCCTACTGGCGCACCCTCTTGCTGTGCCAGTTCCACGACATCCTGCCCGGAACATCGATCGCTTGGGTTTACCGCGAAGTCCGTGAGCTTCACAAGCAGATTCGCGAAGGCTGTGAAGCGCTCATTCAGAAGGCGCTCACGCTTCTCACTTCGTCAAGCAAGGATGGCCAAAGCGGGGAATTGCTTGCTAATGCGTCCTCCTTCCCACTTCATGGGACTGCACCTCTGTCGGTTGCTGCGCCTGCGGAAGAAAAGGACTCCCAGGGAGTTCACCTGCTCCAGGTTGACGATGGCTACGAAATTACGAACGCCTTCTTCAAGGCGCGTGTTTCTGCAAGTGGTGAACTGACGTCGCTGCGAGAAATTGAATCTGATCGTGAATGGATTCCTGCCGGCCAAAAGGCCGGAGAGTTCCACATTCACCAGGACTTCCCGAATATGTGGGACGCCTGGGATTTGGATCCCTTCTACCGCAATTCGCTACGTGTTGTCACCGATCGTTCGGTCTCCAATGTTGTCGTTGAACATGATCGAGTAGAGATCCATTCCACCGCACGGACTGATTCTTCCAGCATGGAGCTGGTCTGGATTTTCACCTCGGGAAGCAAAGCAATTGACCTCCACGTTGAGGCCGATTGGCACGAACACGAAAAGCTTCTCAAGCTTTCGATCCCGGTTGAATTACACACCGATCACGCCCAGTACGAAACGCAGATGGGGTACATTACCCGTCCGACCCATGAGAATACCTCGTGGGATGCCTACCGCTTTGAGGTTTCTGCTCACCGCTGGGTCCGCTTGGAAAATGCCTCGCGTTCGTGGGCGATCGCAAACGATGCTACCTACGGGTGGGATGTCACGCGTCACCAAAATGACAGGCGCGGTACGTGGTCGCAGGTGCGCGCAACCTTGGTGAAGTCGGCCCGATTCCCCGATCCCGATCAGGATCAGGGACAGCACCAGTGGAACTTTAGGATCGTTCCCGATGCCTCGGTTCTCGAGGCAGTCGCTGCCGGTCAGCAGATTAACCTGGGTGACCGAGAGGTCAGCGGCGCTCCCGTCGATGCTCCTTTCAGTGTCAGTGGTGCGGTCGTGGAGTCTGTTGCTTTGGCTCCTGACCGCAGTGGTGACCTTGTGATCCGTCTGTACGAGGCCGAAGGTGGGCCCTCGCGCGTCACATTCCGTGCCCCCAAGGCTGGCTCTGTCACCGCTTGCGATCTGCGTTACCGTCCGAGCGAAAGCGAACCTGAGCTCCGCGGAGGCGATGGGGAGTGGAGCTTCGATCTGTCTGCCTTCCAGATCACTACGCTGCGGGTTTCCTTCGCGAAGTGAATAGGTGAGTCGTCATGAAGTTCGGCGTGAACTACACTCCGCGGCAGGGATGGTTCCATTCGTGGTTGGACTTTGATTCCGAGGCCGTGCGGGATGATTTCCACGCGATCCGCGCTATCGGTGCTGACCACGTGAGGATTTTCCCGCTGTGGCCGCTCCTTCAACCCAATCGCACTCTCATTCGCCCAAAGGCAATTGAAGATGTTGCAACCGTGGTTGAAATTGCGGGGGAGTGCGGTCTTGAGGTGACTGTGGATGTCCTTCAAGGACACCTCTCATCTTTTGACTTCCTGCCTTCGTGGGTGACCTCTTGGCATCGACGCAATCTCTTTACTGACCCGGATGTCGTTCAAGCAGAACGCAATCTGATCAGAGAGATGGCTCAGGCACTGCGTGGCATCCCCGCTGCTAGTGGCTTGTCGATTGGCAATGAGTTCTTCCAATTCGCCGCATCGCGTCATCCTTTCCCTCACGCAGTGACTGAGGAAGAAGCAGGACGTTGGTTGGAGCAAATGCTCGGTGCTGCTCGTGAAGAATGGCCCGAAGGTGTTCACACCCACAGTCATGATGACGATCTTTGGTTTGAAAACGACCAGCCTTTTTCTCCCCAAATGGCCACGTCATTGGGAGATCTCACCACTGTCCATTCGTGGATTTTTGGTCGGGTTGGTCCGCGTCTTGGTGCTCGTGCCCTGCAGCTCGTGTGGTTTGCTCGTTACCTGTGCGAACTCGCAGCTGCGTGGGCCGAGGACCCCTCGCGTGGAGTATGGCTTCAAGAAATCGGTGCACCTGAGAACTACGTGGATCCAGAAGAGGCTCCTCAGTTCCTCACAGACACCGTAGAAATTCTCATGGGAGAACGAGGCGGCGGAGTATCTCCCGGCCTCGAAGGAGTCTCCTGGTGGTGCTCTCACGATGTCTCCCGTGACCTCTCAGATTTCCCGGCACTCGAGCATTCCTTGGGGCTGCTGGGACAGGATGGCAATCCAAAACCCATTGGAGAGGCCTTCCATCGTGCTGCTCAGCGTTGGGCGGATGTGCGAGCTCAAGGTGAGCAACGTTCGTCCCTCCCCCTGACTGCACAGGAGTGGACGTGCGTCGACACCGACGCTCGGCACGAATATTTCGATCGCTGGATGGAACTCGCATTAGCGGGCGATGTCCGTCGAATCGAATTGAATCGTTCTCGTTATCGCTCTTCGGGCGAGAGCAAGGACGAGGAAAAGAATATTTTCCTCTCAACGTGGGATTCCTAATTCCACAGCGTTCATCGAAAAAACCTTCGAAGGAGAAGACCATGCGTAAGACGCGCACTATCGTGACTGGTGTCGCACTTGCTGCGGCGTTCAGCCTCGCCGCTTGCACCGGCGGATCCGGCGCAAGCTCCACCTCCAGTGCTTCTAGCTCAGCAGGCGGCACTACTGAGATTTCCTTCCAGACTTGGTCACTGAAGAACGATCGTTTCACCCCCTACTTCGAGCAGTTGGTGAAGGACTTCGAGGCTGAGAACCCCGACATCAAGGTCAAGTGGATTGATCAGCCCGGCGACGGCTACGAGGACAAGATCCTCCAGCAAGCTAACTCCGGTGAACTTCCCGATGTTCTGAACCTGCCCCCGGGCTTCGCATACAAGCTTGCGGATACCGGACTTCTTGTCGACCTTGACAAGGTTGAAGGAGCAAAGATCTCTGAGTATGTCGACAGCGCTGCAAAGTCCTACCAGTTCCCGGGCATCGAGGGGCACTATGGATACCCCTGGTACCTGGGTACCGATCTGAACTGGTACAACGTTGGCAAGATGAAAGAAGTAGGTGTCGATACCTCTAAGCTTCCGACCACCCTCGACGAACTCTTCTCGATGGCCTCGGATGTTGCTAAGGCCAGCAACGGCGAGGTCAAGATGATCTCCTCCGTTCCCGACATTGGTACCTTCTCTGCTGCTGGTATTGATATCTACAAAGACGGAAAGTTCGTCTTTAACACCGATGAAGCTGCCAAGATCATCGACAAGTTCCAGAAGGCCTACAAGGAAGGTGCAATGCCCGCCGAGGCACTGAACGCTGACTACCAGGGCAATGCAGCGCTTTACAAGCAAGGCAAGAGCACCTGGACCACCGGTTCAGCTGGCTTCGCATCCGCGCTTAAGGCAGATGCTCCTTCTCTGATCGATCAGACCGAGGTTACCCCGCGCATCGGCCACGCACCGGTGTTCATCCAGGGCATCTCGGTTGCGAAGAATTCTAAGAATCAGGCCGCTGCTGTGAAGTTTGCGCAGTACGTGACCAATACGAAGAACCAGGTTGAGTTCGTCAAGATCGCTCAGGGCTTCTTCCCCGGCACCAAGGCCGGTAACGAGAAGCCTGAGGCTTTCACCTCTGTTGTCTCGCTTGACCTGCAGAAGAAGGCTACTGAGCTGGCCGCAAAGGAACTGCCCAACACCGTTGAACAGTCTCCGCTGCAGTTCACCGACGAGATGGGTACCTACGTCAAGCAGCAGCTTGCTCTTGCTGTGAAGGGTGAAATCTCCTCGAAGGATGCCCTTGATAAGGCAGTCAAGTACTGCAACGACAACCTTGCAAAGTGATTCTCTGATCACTTGGTGGTGTTGGGAGCTAGCTTCTCCCAACACCACCGCCCCCGCCGCTCTTGTTATCAATGGCGACACTGTGTACCGACTTCCTTTGGGATAAGGAGGAACAACACATGAAATCCCACTCGAAGCTCACTCCCTATCTTCTGCTTGCGCCGGCGGTCATTTGGGTCTTGGTATTTTCCATCTGGCCTTTCTTGAACACCGTTGTTCTGGCATTTACTGATGCGCGCCCGCTCAAGCCTGCCAAGTTTATTGGACTGACGAATTTTGTCACTCTCTTCAGTGACGAGCGCTTTGGCTACGCTCTGACGACCTCACTGGTTTACGTTCTGGTCTGTGTCCCCCTATTGACTTTCCTTCCTCTTTTGCTCGCACTACTGGTTGAGAAAAAAGTCCCCGGAATTTCTATTTTCCGGACGAGCTATTACTTCCCGGTCATCGCCTCGGTCGTGGTGGTCGGTATCATCTGGTCCTGGCTGTTTGACTCGAAGGGTCTTATTAACCAATCGCTTCAATTCGTTGGAATGACGGACCACTCGATTAACTTCCTCGTTGATCGCTGGCTCATTCTTCTGTCGTCAACGTCGCTGACAGTGTGGAAGGGCCTCGGCTACTACATGGTCGTGTATCTTGCGGCTCTTGCTGGCGTGAATAAGGAACTACACGAGGCTGCCGCACTGGACGGTGCGGGTGCATGGCGTCGTTTCTGGACCGTGACCGTCCCTGCCGTCAAGCCAGCAATGTTGCTGATCTCAGCGCTCATTACGGTCTCGGCAATGCGAATCTTCTCTGAGATTTACGTGCTGACCAATGGATCTGGTGGGCCAGGCGGTCAAGCTCAGTCAATTGTGATGTTGATTCAAGCAACCGGAAAGGGACTCCGCGGAAATCTTGGCTATGCTTCCGCACTGTCGGTAGCTCTCTTCTTCCTGACTATTGGTCCTCTCTTGCTGGTTGCGTGGATTAATCAGGGACCTGAAATCCGTGCTGCTCTTCGCCTGCGAAAGAAGTCCAAGGCGGCACAGAAGGCTCATGAATTAAGGCTTAAGGAACAATCATCTCTGAAGGAGACGAATGTTCACGTTGGACGCGAAGAACTTGCCGAGGCATGCGCATCAAATACGGAGGGGATTAGGCAATGAGTACCGCAACCGTGAATACTCGAAGTGAAACCCCCAGACGTGAGCTTCCGTGGAGGCGACGTGGAGAAGCAGGTTTTGACAAGCCAACGCTTCCCGGTTTTATCGGTCGTTATCTGCTGTTACTTTTCTGTTTCGTTATCACTGTTGGCCCCTTCCTTTGGGAACTTTCAACCTCCCTCAAAGGGCCTGGGGATGATATTTATGCGTTCCCTCCCAGCCTGATCCCCAGTAACCCAACCCTGGATAATTACTCAGAGGTTTTACGCACTGTCCCCGTTATCAGCTACGCGTGGCACTCGCTTCTTGTTGGTATTGGAACAGTGCTGACAAATGTTGTCTTCTCGACCTTTGCTGGTTATGCCTTTGCACAGATGAAGTTCAGGGGCAAGGGGCTGTTCATGGCAATCATGCTGTCAACCCTGCTGCTTCCCGGTGAAGTGACGCTGACTTCTCAGTACCTCACCATTAAGTTTTTGGGCGCTGCGAACAGCCTCGTCGGGGTCTTCCTTCCGGGGGCAATTTCGGCGATGAATGTGTTGTTGATGTACACCGCAGCACGTGCTATCCCAAATTCGATTCTGGACGCAGCAGCAATTGACGGCGCAACCACATACCAGCGTCTACGCCACATCGTGTGGCCAAATGTCAAGGGTATGGCATCCGTTGTTGCGCTCATGTCCTTCATCGGTGCGTGGGATGACTTCCTGTGGCCATTGGTTGTTTTGAACGAGCCCGAAAAGTACACCTTGACGGTTGGTATGCAGTATCTCCAATCATCATTCGGTACAGACCAACGCGTCGTTGCCGCTGGAACGATGATTGCTTTGATCCCCTTGATCGTTCTCTTTGCCTTTGCACAGAAGTACTTCTTCAAGGGCGTTGAGGCAGGCGGCGTCAAGGGCTAAGTATCGGCCAGTGATCGCTTTATGGGCTCTTCAGAGTTGAGTGTGGGTGGAGGCGTCTAGGCCTCCTGCGATATCGCATGGAGTGTAGGT
>CALIZH010000404.1 GCA_938028585.1 uncultured Actinomyces sp.
TCACGGTGCCCGTCTTGGGGTTCGGCATGAGGCCACGGGGGCCGAGGACGCGGCCCAGGCGGCCAACCTTGCCCATGAGGTCGGGGGTTGCAACGGCGACATCGAAGTCGGTGTAGCCCTTGGCAACCTTCTCGATCAGCTCGTCGCCACCGACTTCGTCGGCTCCGGCGTCGATTGCTTCCTGTGCGCGCTCGCCAACGGCGAAGACCAAGACCCGGGAGGTCTTACCGGTGCCGTGCGGCAGGGAAACGGTGCCTCGGACCATCTGATCGGCCTTACGGGGATCAACACCCAGTCGCATAACAACCTCAACGGTTGAATCGAACTTGGTGACCGAGGTTTCCTTGGCCAAACGCATTGCGGCCAGGGGGCTGTACAGTTCGCCAGCGTGGATCTTCTCCGCCGCTGCGCGGTAGCTCTTAGAGCGCTTCGTCATTCTGCTTCTTCTCCTTGCAGGTGTGGGTGTCGGGCAGCGCCTGCCCTACCACGGAAATTAAAGGGTCAGTCCTGAACAGTGATGCCCATGGAACGTGCGGTGCCCGCGACGATCTTGGATGCAGCATCAATGTCGTTGGCGTTGAGGTCAACCATCTTGGCCTGGGCGATTTCGCGCACCTGGTCCATGGTGATCGATCCAACCTTGGCGGTGTTCGGGGTGCCCGAACCCTTTGCAACACCTGCAGCCTTCTTGATCATCTCGGAGGCCGGAGGGGTCTTCAGAACGAAGGTGAAGGAACGATCTTCGTAAACGGTGATTTCAACCGGGACGATCGAACCGCGCTGCGACTCAGTTGCAGCGTTGTATGCCTTCGTGAATTCAACGATGTTAACGCCGTGCTGGCCCAGTGCAGGACCAACTGGCGGAGCCGGGGTCGCGGCGCCTGCAGCAATCTGCAGCTTGATGAGGCCGGTGACCTTCTTCTTCTTCGGTGCCATATTTCGGGTCTTTCTATTTCTTACTCAGCCGCGGAGACTACCGCGGCATACGTCCACGTGGGATCTACAGGAAGAGCAACCCGTAGACAAAGTCCACCTAGACGCACGAATCTACATGATAACGCGATGTGGGTGACTCCCCAAGTCTAGGTGCTGCAGCTCACGCCGATCGAGAGATCAGCTGGCATTCACTGCATCAGCAGAAAGGGAGCACCCACGTGCGTTTCAGTGAATTTACTCTTCGATCTTTTCGACCTGATCGAAGGTGAGTTCCATGGGGGTCTCACGTTCGAAGATGGTCAGCAAGACCTTCAGGCGCTGAGTCTCAGGCATGATCTCGGCGATCACTGCGCTCATGGTGGCGAATGCACCATCGGTGACGGTGACGACCTCGCCAACCTCGAACTGAGTGCGAACTTCCTGAACAGGAGCAGGACCGCTCTTTTCCTCAGCGGCAGCAGCCTCGAGTACGTTCGGGGTCAGCAGCATAACGACCTCGTCGATCGACAGCGGCACGGGATTATGCTGATCACCAACGAAGCCGGTAACCGCGGGAGTTTCCTTCACGACACGGTAGGAATCTTCGTTGAAGTCCATGCAGACGATGACGTATCCGGGGATGCGCACGCGACGAACGCGCTTCTTCGCGTTTCCGCGGTATTCCATGACGTACTCATCGGGAACCTCGACCTGGAAAATCGAGTCTTCCATGTTCTGGTTGGTAATACGCTGCTCAAGGTTTGCCTTCACCTTGCGCTCGTGGCCGGAGTAGGTGTGGATGACATACCAGTCACCGGGAGACATATAGAGTTCACGGCGCAGCTTCTCGATGGGATCATCCTCGCTCGAGGCCGCTTCCGCAGCTGCTTCCTCAACGCCAGCAATCGCTTCGCCTTCTTCAAGAGCTTCCTTGCGCTCTTCGGGGGCGTCTTCAAGGCGCTCTTCGCGCTCATCCTCGCGCTGTGCAGCGGTTTCCAGCTCACCTTCGGGGGCGATTCCGCCATCAAAAGTATCGGGTTCCTGGCCCTCGATCTTGTCCTGGCTCACGGGTTTTCCTCCTGTGGTTACCGCTTGCGCGGTGCTTCACGGCCGAGCCGTAGAAGAAACCCGCCTGCATTCCTGCGGGCGGGTCACGGTTTCAGCCAAATACGATGGAACTTAGTCTACCGAATAGGAAATCAAGAATTCCAGTGAAAGCCATAACTGCGGTGACAAACACAATCACAACGATGAAGTAGGTCCACGTCTCTGATCCGCTGGGATAAACAACTTTCTTCATCTCAGCGACAACCTGAGAGACGAAAATCACCATGCGCTTGAAGATATTCGGACGCTTTTCCTGGGTCTTCTCAGAGGAGGAGGCTTTACGAGAGCGCGTTGCACCGCTCTTTGTACGATCCGCCTTGGGCGATTCGTCACGGCGAGCCTGGGATCCGCTCATCGTTCCTCCAATAGTTCTGCACCTAAGTGGCAGGGCAGGCGGGACTCGAACCCACAACCGCCGGTTTTGGAGACCGGTGCGCTACCAATTGCGCCACTGCCCTACTGCAACTCTTTAAAAAGTGTTGCCTGGTTGAGTTTAGGGGAGAACGCGCCCCATGTCCAACTCATCCGCCTGGCAATCCCCCACAGAAGCTCAAATTGTGACTCAGACCAATAAATGACTGCGACCATGTCACAATACTGATGTGGAAACTCAATCAGCTTCGCGCATCTCAACGCGCTTCGCCAATATCACCCCATCTGCAACCCTTGCCGTCGACGCCAAGGCTAAGGCGCTGAAGGCTCAGGGGCGCCCCGTCGTTGGTTTCGGTGCGGGCGAACCTGATTTCGCAACCCCCGATTACATTGTCGAGGCGGCGCTCGAAGCAGCACGCAACCCTGCGATGTACCGCTACACGCCGGCCTCGGGCCTTCCTGCACTCAAGGAAGCAATCGCGCACAAGACTCTTCGCGATTCCGGATACGAGGTCAGCCCGGACCAAGTTTTGGTGACTAACGGCGGAAAGCAGGCAGTTTTTCAGGCATTCGCCTCACTACTGAACCCCGGAGACGAGGCCATCCTCCCCACCCCCTACTGGACCACCTACCCCGAGGTCATCAAGCTCGCGGGCGCAACCCCGGTGGAAGTTTTCGCGGGTGCCGATCAGGACTACAAGGTCACCGTTGACCAGCTCGAGGCCGCACGCACCCCTCGCACAAAGCTTCTTCTTCTGTGCTCACCCTCGAACCCAACGGGTGCTGTTTATACTCCCGCTGAGCTGACGGCCATCGGTCAGTGGGCTCTCAAGCACGGTGTGTGGGTGATCACCGATGAGATCTACGAGCACCTGCTCTACGACGGTGCGCAAAGCGCACACATCGTCAAGCTTGTCCCCGAACTTGCCGACCAGACCATCGTGTTGAACGGTGTTGCGAAGACCTATGCGATGACCGGTTGGCGTGTGGGTTGGATGATTGGTCCTCGTGATGTCATTCGCGCTGCGACGTCCTTCCAATCGCACCTGACGTCGAATGTCAACAATATTGCTCAGTGTGCGGCAATTGCTGCCCTCAACGGGCCGCTGGATGTGGTTGAGCATATGCGCGAGGCTTTCGATCGCCGCCGTCAGACCATGGTGAAGATGCTCCGCGAGATCGACGGACTCGAAGTCCCAACTCCGCGTGGAGCGTTCTACGCCTACCCCAGCGTGAGCGGACTTCTGGGCCGTTCGATTCGCGGCAAGGTTCCCACGACTTCTTCCGAGCTCGCTGACCTGATCCTCGATGAGGTTGAGGTCGCAGTTGTCCCGGGCGAAGCCTTCGGCCCCTCGGGCTTCATTCGCCTCTCCTACGCTTTGGCCGATGACGATTTGGCCGAGGGCGTGGGACGAATTCAGGAGCTTCTCTCCGAGGCTCGCTGACTCAGGGTTCCACTATGAAATCCCGCGCGGTAGGCGCATCGCTAGCCGTGCGGGATTTTTCTTACTCTTCGTCAAGTCACACCCCAATACCGCTACCCAAATGACGCCTTGAGCTGTCACAATTGACATATGGACCTTTCAACTCGGCGCACTCACCTCGATCAGCCTCGCGGGCATGTCCTGATTGCCCATGGTTACGGCGAGCATTCGGGACGTTTTGAAGGACTCAGCACCGCTCTCCTCAACGCAGGCTACGATGTGTCCACTTATGACCACTACGGCCACGGCACTTCCCCCGGGCCTCGCGCTCAGGTCGACGTCGGTGCGTTGATCAAGGACCACATCAGTGCTCGCCGAGAAGTTTTGGCCGATTCCCGTTTCGATGAGCTCATTCTTTTCGGGCATTCAATGGGGGGTCTCATCACTGCGGCCTCGGCTTTGATCTCACAGCGAGGCATTCGCTGTATGGTCCTCACTGGGCCCGCTTTCATCCCGCTTCCTCAGCTTCCCGCGCCGGTGGTTGGTGGCCTCGGGCAACTAGCTCGATACCTGCCGGGAGTACAGGTTCCGGCGGCCCAGTCCACGCCCGAACATTCCTTGCTTTCGCGCGATCCCAGCGTTCAGAAAGCTTTCGATGCCGATCCCCTCAACTACCACGGCGCTCCCCCG
>CALIZH010000405.1 GCA_938028585.1 uncultured Actinomyces sp.
AGCCTCCAATAAAATATATTTTATAGATAGACAGTAGGCAATACAGTCTAACTTTCCTTACTATTTTATCAAATTTCAGCTAAATTGCAAGTGTTTTACAAAGTTTTTGTGAATTATTCCTATTCTTGCTCTACTTCCTCTACCAATTTATTTAAAATATCTATAAATAGGCTTATTTTAGCAAAAGGCGATAGACCATAAATCAATAACCCAGGTCTGAATTTCCTATTTCCAGCCTCGAAAGACTTCAATCATTCAGTTGTTTGTAAAAAAATATGTATAGAAATATTAAAGTTTCATCATAAGAGATTTGAGAGTTTAAAACCAATAAAAAGTTTGATCAACTACAGCGCCAAAGATACAATGATAAAAAGATGTCGGGATTTTTTATCCCGACATCTTTATTCTGATAGATGTTTCTTAACTTCTTGTGCTTCCTTATGATTTTCATACAGTCGCGCTAAGAATTTAGCAATCTCTTTTAAAATGGAATAGGTTGGAACAGCAACAATCATCCCAATCACACCATAAATATTACTTGATAATAAAAGCAAGACTAAAATAGTAATCGGGTGAACCTTCATAACCCCACCCACAATACGTGGATATAAAATATTTCCATCAACTTGCTGAATAATCAACATATAAATGACAGCAATAATCATTTTATGAGGATCGGTGAAGAGATTTGAGATGATCATTGGAATCAAGCCAATGCTTGGTCCTACATACGGAATCAAATTAGCCAATCCAGAAAAAATGGCGAAGACCAAGGCATATCTTAGACCAATCATACTATAACCGATAAAAGCTAAACATCCAATAATAACTGCATCTATAGACACTCCACTAATGTAACGAGAAATAGTTGTATTTAGGTTTGTCAATAAACCAGATATGTTCAATTTATCTCGTTTTAATATAGTTCTTTCTAGCATAGGTAAAAATTTATGCCCATCAAGTAATAAGTAAATCAAGAAAACTGGTGTCATGATGATAATCAATACAGTGCTTACGAGTGCAGATAGAACACTTCCAACACTATTTGTCACACTGTTCAAGATATTTTGCAAAATATCAACATAAGAGAGGTTCAGTTGCTGAATAGTTTGTTGGATATCTAGATTTTGCAGGGCTGGATGTTTTGATAACTCAATGACTAAATCTTGAAGACGACCGTAAATGTTTTGACTCGAGTAAATTAAGCTACTTAACTGATTAATCAAAATCGGCAGCAGATAAACAAAACTAAGTACGAGTGCACAAACTAAGGCACAAAGGGTTAACAAAATCCCAATGATTCGATTGATTTTGCATTCCTTCTCTAAAAAGATAACAATTGGGTTGGTTAGATAATACAAAAATCCTCCCAGTAAAAAAGGAATCATGATTGTATTTGCAACACTGACAAAGGGTGTAATAATAGCACCCATTTCTTTCCATAGATAGAAAATTAAGGTTATTAGTAGAATTTCAGTTGTCCAGAAGAATAGTTTGTTTCTCCGAAACATAGGCCACCTCCTCTTTTCCCTATTTTACCATATTTCAAAAAAGATTGATAACTTTCATCACAAAAACAAGAATATCTTTTGTCTTTGTGATAGAATAAAGTTACTATGAAGAAATTATTTTTAACCCTAATCACATTATTTTTATTCGGTTCGGCTACAACTGTTTCGGCCCAGGATTTTGATGTAGCTGCAAAACATGCCATTGCTGTTGAAGCTAATAGCGGTAAGATTTTATACGAAAAAGATGCTACTCAACCTGTTGAAATTGCTTCTATTAGCAAATTGCTTACCGTATATCTCGTTTACGAAGCCTTGGAACAGGGGAAAATCTCTCTTTCCACTCCTGTAGAAATTTCTGATTACCCCTACCAGTTGACAACTAATTCTGCGGCTAGTAATGTGCCCATGGAAGCTAGAAATTACACTGTTGAAGAGTTATTAGAAGCTACTTTAGTATCTAGTGCGAACAGTGCTGCTATCGCTTTAGCTGAAAAAATTGCCGGTTCTGAGAAGGACTTTGTAGATATGATGAAGGCCAAACTACAAGAATGGGGAATTCAAGATGCTACACTCGTCAACACAACTGGGCTCAATAATGAAACTCTTGGCACTAATATCTATCCTGGTTCAAAGAAAGATGATGAAAATAAATTGAGCGCTTATGATGTTGCTGTCGTTGCTCGCAACCTCATCCTCAAATATCCTCAAGTTTTAGAAATCACCAAGAAACCTTCTTCTACTTTTGCAGGGATGACCATTCATTCTACCAACTATATGTTGGAAGGAATGCCTGCCTATCGTGGTGGTGTTGATGGACTTAAAACTGGTACGACTGATAAAGCTGGAGCATCCTTTGTAGGTACGACTGTAGAAAAAGGAATGCGTATTATCACTGTTGTCTTAAACGCTGACAACCAAGATACTAATCCATATGCACGCTTCACAGCTACTTCTTCTATTTTAGATTACATCTCATCAAACTTTTCTCTACAGACAATCGTCAAGCAAGGAGAAAGTTATGAAGATAGTAAATCACCTGTATTAGATGGGAAGGAAGATACTGTTACGACTGTTGCAAAAGAAGATATCAAAATCGTTCAACGTCTTGGTAGTCGTACACAATCAACTATTACTTACACAGCGGACACGACTGAACACACTGCTCCACTAGAGGCAGGAACTGTCGTTGGATATTTGACTTATGAAGACAAGGATCTAGTTGGTCAAGGATACATTACAACTGACAAACCGAGTTTTGAGATGGTCGCAGAAAAAAATGTCGAAAAAGCCTTCTTCTTAAAAGTTTGGTGGAATCGCTTCGTTCGTTTTGTTAACGAGAAGTTATAAAAAATCGAAAAATCGCGAAATTCGCGATTTTTTTCTTTATTCATTTTCAGCTACAGTCGAATGGTTATATCCATAAACAAAGTAAATAATAACTCCTATTAATAAAGCTAGTCCAAATGCCATCCATGTTTCTAGGGTATACTGAAGCATGAATGAGAGGCAAATCAGAATAGACAAGATTGGTAAAAAAGGTACCAGGGGAGTTTTAAATTCTCCCTCTTTGGGCATACCCTTATCTTTTCTCAATTTGATAATTCCATAGGCTAAGAGAATAAGATAGGCTAAAGTACAGATATTGAGAAAGGCTGCGATACTTGCCAAAGGGAAGATACCCGCTGCAATCGCTGAAACTCCACCTGTTAAAATGGTTGCATTCTTTGGAACGCGACTAGTCTTGGTTACTTGTTTGAAACTTTGAGGCAATAGTCCATCGCGAGCCAAGCTATAAATCATTCGTGACAAGGCATAGGTCATGGAAATACATACCGTAATCAAGGTAAAAATTGCAACAAGTGAAACATAATTAGCTGCCCAACCAATACCGATACTTCTCAGCGCAAAAGCCACTGCATCATCAACATTGAGCTTGCTATAGTGAACGATACCTGTCAATATCAAAGTAACCAAGGCATACAGAATGGTTACAATGGTTAAGGATAAAACAATCCCACGTGGAATATTCTTTTGTGGACTTTGAATTTCATCAACTGCCATAGAAATGGACTCAAAACCTAAGAATCCAAAGAACATGAGTGAAGCACCTGCCATAATTCCAGTGCTTCCTCCATAAATCTGACCAAAACCAAATGGTGCAAAATCTGACCAATTTTCAGGTTTAATGTACCAAATACCAACTAGGATAAATAAGGCAAGAGCAGAAAATTTTAAAACAACAAGAATAGAATTAAAACGAAGAGCTGCTTTCGAATTTAAAAGTACAACACCTGTAACAAGTAGAATTACTAAAATTGGTAAAAAATCAATATAAGTACCATGTTCAGGATTAAAAGTTCCATTCAAGACTTGTGGCAAGGAAATTCCATAATGGCTAAGCAACCCCTTAAAATAGGCCGCCCAACCAGAAGCAACACCTGAAACTGCTGTCATAAATTCCATAATGGTTAACCAACCAGCTATCCAGGCTGGGAATTCACCCAAAATTGCATATAAATAACTATATGCTCCACCCGTTGCAGGAACACGAGAAGCAAATTCTGCAAAAAAGAGTGCAGATAAGGATACGCAGATAGCAGAAATTACAATCGATACCACAAGGGCAGGTCCTGCTAATGTTGCTGCAGCAGTTCCTGTAATAGTAAAGATACCTGTTCCCACCATAGCACCAATTCCCAAAAGAATTAAGTCCCATAGTTTTAAATGGCGATGCATTTCTGTCTTACCTAGACTAACGTCTTTGGTTCTAAAAATATTCATCATTCATCTCCCACTTTATGTGATTGTATTATTTTACCATACAAAAGATGGGGAGAGAGAACTAATGACGACATATATTTATGTGTATTTAAACGGGGAGCCACTGGGGTTTCACGACAACTGGTGGAAGGAGGAGGGAAAGGCGAAGGAGTTTGCCTCCTTCGGGGGGCAAGACTTCTTCCAGTGCAAGGCATGGGAAGATGCTGGAGCGGACACGGAGGAGAAGGCGGAGTTGTTGCTCCGTCACTGGCTCGCTCTGAAAGGTATCACGATAGGTGAGCCCATAAGGAGTATCGCGGCGCCAGACATTATGGGGCCGCACAACCCCCACGGGGATTGGACGAAGGAGAAGGTACTCTCCATCGTCCTCGACACCCTTCGCAAAATGAAGTTCGCGGAGAAGGACCTCGCGAGGGTCCAGTGGATGGTAGGAGACTGCCCACTAGCGGTGGACTTCGACCCGCGCGAAGGGCACGGAGAACATTTCTTTCCTGTGTTCGAGGGGATGTCCGAGGAGGATATCTCGGATAAGGTGCGGGCTTGGGTAAACGATCTGCTCTGCCTCTGGAAGAAGGGGGAACCGCTCTCGGCCTACGAGAAACGAATGGCGGAGAAATTCCCCGTCACATATAGGGTCTTTATGGCTCTAAACTGAAAGTTTCCATCCCTTTGTAGGGTAGAATTATTTTACTACGCCAAAGGAGGGGGGGGAGGTGGAAAAACTGTATTCCATCACCGAGACAGCGGAGATACTCGGGCTCCAGCCAGCACGCACTCGTGAACTATGCCGACAGGGGCGACTGCCTGGAGCGCAAAAAGTAGGGCGAGACTGGGTGGTCCCAGAGAGAGCCATAAAAGAGTACAAGCCAGGGACCCCTGGACGCCCTAAAGCCCCGAAGATAAAAGATATTTTACGGGAGGCGGGCATATTGCCGCCCCCCGACAAAAATAACTAGGCCACGTGCCGGAATAGAAACGGCACGAGACGGCTCAGAATCCGGTCCCTCCATCTCCAGAGGGACCGGATTTCTTTCCCGTATGCCTCCGCGATATCGTGCATCCCCATCCGCCGCCAGTATCGCATCTCCACAAAGGCGAGATCTCGCCTCGGCAGCACGCGCAGGGCACACCGTACCGTCTCGACGGCCTGCGCGAGGTCCCGGTATTGTGGGCTGCGTTCCTTCGCCGCCAGGATACGCTCCTGTTCCGAGTCCGCTACACCTCCGCCAGGGGTCTCCGAGATGGACGGGCTGCGGATCGAGGCGACGATGAAGTCATCCAGCACTGCGAGCTGCTGCCGTTGCGCTGGGAATGCCTCCAGTATCTTTTCCACGTGCGCGAGGCACTGTGGCGTATACATACGCTTCATACCTTTCCCCTCCCCGGCTCCAACTCCAACACGGTAACGATCGTCGCTGTCTGTGTCCATAATTGCCGCTCCACGTGAAGGCTCTGTATCTGCCGGTCGTCCTCGATGACGCCCGCCATCGCCAGGCAGTCTTGCAGGGCCTTGACCCGGTTATCCAGGTCCCAGCGCCGCCGATCGGCAGTCCGGAAGACGATCTCCAGCGCCACATCACCGTCGTAAGGCCTGCGGTTCGTCTTAGCGACAGCCATAATGGCGGCGGTGACGTTCTGCCAATCTCTCCCCTGGGCGGTCTTGTAGCGAATCCCGTTCCGGGAGGTCCGATACAGGTGGTTCACTGTCGGGGGTAAACCGCTAAACTGAGCAATCATCAGCATTTTAGGCATCAAAAAACTCCTTTTTGTCCCGAATTTAGCGGGACATGCTCATTTGTCCCGAGTTAAAAAAACGGCTTTAAACCTGTTGCGACAATTACTTACAGCGTTTTTTGTCGTTTGGGACACTCTCAAAAACCCCACCCCTCCCTTGGGCGGGACAAGCGGGACAACCCTAAAGGGTTGTTGTCCCGTCTGTCCCGCACCTGCGGGCTTGGGGCAACCGATTTTATAAAGATTTTTGATTTTAACTGACCAAACGATTTTTGTCCGCTGACAATTATGAATATTCATTGGACTGTCCCGGGACAGTCCCGCGATGTCCCGCCTCTGCGACCTGCAAGTTGCTCCGTCAAAAATTTCTTTTCGAGGACCCCCCAAATGCCGATGGGGGTGTAGATGTCGTCTTGGACGTTCAGATACTTCAACCCCACCAGGTCGTTGCGTGCGCGCTGGAATGCCTTCCTTTTGGCTTCCGCATTGTCCGCCGGGCTGTTCCTGTTGTAGACCTCGCGCCAGGCGTCGAGGGTGAGCCCGCGGAAATTCCCTTCAGGGTCCAGGAGTCCCTCCAGCGACGCTGCTTCAATGTAGGTCTGGAGGGCGAAGTGCTGCGCCTTCGTCAATGTTTTTTCCTTCTCGACCTCTCCGGCTACGGAGCCCGACAGCTCCATGACCTTGGTGGTTATCTGTTCGCCGTCCTCGTCGAGCCAACCGGGGACATCGATGGTCACTTGCTCCAGGTATAGCTCGGGCTGTATCTCGGCATCCTTGTTCTTCGTCTGTTTCAGGGTCACCAGGGGCTCGTCGGTCTCCTTTACGATAGCCAGCTCGATGTCCATGGCGCCGCGCCAAGCCGAAGACCCCCGGGCTCGTCCCTGGGCGTTCTCCGCCACTCCGGTATGGTGGACCAGGATAACCGTGCACTGAAACTCGCGTTCGAGCGCCGCGCAAGCATCCAGCATCGTTTTGGCGTCCTGGGCCTTGTTCTCATCGCCGACCATGAAGCGGTTCAGCGTGTCCACGACGATCAGCTTTGGAGCGACCTTATAGCTCCGTATCTCCTCCACGGTGCGCCTGACGCCACCCGGGGTGTTCAGGTCCACGGACTCGTCACTGACGTACATGTTTACACTGCCCGTATTCTTGTGCGTCATCCAACCTGCGATACGAGCTTTCAATCCGACATATCCCTCTCCTGCCAGGTAGACTACGGGGCCGTGCTTGACCTTGAATCCATGCCAGTCCTTAATCTGCGGACAGGCTATGGAGAGCGCCATGTCGAGGACGACGAACGTCTTTCCGGCGCCGGGGGCCCCGAACGCCATCATCAGGGCGTCCTCCTGGACCCAGTTCTTGATGAGCCAACGGATGGGCTGAGGCTTTCTGCAGAACTCCGAGCTGGGGGGGATCCACCGTTTCGTCCCCAGCAGCAGCGCCCGCAGGTCCTTCCCGGCAGCTGCGTAGTCGTTGGCGTCCCCCAGCTCCGGCGGGACGATGACCTTTGCGCCTATGCCCTCAGCGGCCTCGTGCGCCTTCTTCTGCCCCACACCGCTCTCGTCGTTATCGGCTACGAATGCCAGCACGGCGTTCGGCAGGTTCTCCCGGAGGAAGCGCCCCACCTTGCCCAGGTTCCCGGCGTTCAGGGCTACCCAGACCTCGCAACCCGTCGCCTCGTGCACGCTGGCACCTGTGGCGTACCCTTCGACTATGTACTTAGTGTCCGAGGCGGGGCGGGTGGATGCGGGGATGCGGAAATATCCGCCCCCAATCTCGCCGCCATAGTGGAACTCCTTACGTCCATCGGACCGGATGTACTGGAGTGAGGAAAGCTCCGTGCCGATGTAAATTGGCATGATAAGCCTCCCGTCGCCCGTCATTTTCAGTCCGTGGTTTTCTATCTTCTTGCGTTGAAGATACGAGTGTTCCACGTTCGCCTCGGGAGCGTTTGCCCATATCTCCCGGCACGTCTCGGCGGCTCTCTTGCGCCGTTTCTTCGTCTCCTCGTTCCGCAGCTCCTGCGCTCGGCGGCAGTGCTCCTCCATCAGAGCGCGGGCCTCCTCGCTCAGGTCCGCCGGCAGGGACGCGTGCCCCTTCCGTGTTATGTCGCGCCGCCAATCCCCGAACGCTCCGGCGGGGACGCCATCCCCATGGAGGACGTACCAGCCCGTTTTTTCCGTTCCCGTGTCGCCCTCCACCTTAAAGCGGTGAAGCCTTCCGTCCAAAGAGACCTCATCGGGCGCGGCGCCCAGGGCCTCCAGTATGGCCTCCCGAGCCTGTCGTTCCGGGAGGAGATCGTTGCCGTTATTTACGCTCCAATCAGCCGGCAGCTTCATTTTGCCGCTCCTCCCAGCCCCATCTCGCTATCTCGGGGAAATGCCCCTTCCTCCGATACTCCACCCACGACGGACAGACGTCCGAGGCGTTCATGCTCTCGGCGATATCGCGCAGGTCGTCCTCACCAAGCTCACCCACGTTCTGCCCTGTCAGGGCGTACAGTATCTTCTTCCCCTTCTCCTCCGCGTACCCTCCGTGCATCAGGCACAGGTACAGCGACACCACGTCCGCCATCAGCGCCTGCCCGTAGAAGTCCACCCGGATCATGGGGGTGCCGTTCTTCCTGCTCTTCTGGACGGACCAGAACCAGCCGCGTACCTCCATGCGCACGGGGCCGCCCATGATATCCTCCGTCTTGTTCAGATCAAAGCACTCTTTTGGCTGCTCCGGGAACACGTATCCGCAGCAAGGACAGACTTTTACGCCTGCCGGGACCGCCTCCTGGCACTCCGGGCACTCCTTCACCGGGGCCATCCCCGGTTCTCCCTTCGCTTTCGCCCTTGGCGGGACGACGCTCGTCACCGGCCCATGGCGCGCGATGTTCCCCGCGAAATCCAGCACGAGGCAGTCCGCATACGGGCCGCTCTTCACTCTCATCCCCCGCCCCGCCATCTGGAGGTAGAGCCCCGGCGACAGCGTGGGGCGCGCCATGACGATCAGGTCGATGTCCGGGTGGTCGAAGCCCGTGGTCAGCACGTTCATGTTGGTCACAGCCCGGATATGTCCAGCCTTGAAGTTCTCGAGGATCCACGCCCTTTGTTCCTTCGGCATGTCACCCGTGACCGCTTCTGCCGTTACGCCTTGGCGGCGGAGCTCGTCGCGCATGTGGCGGGCGTGCTCGACGCCTGTGCAGAAGAAGAGCCACGACCGCCTGTCCTCCGCCCGGCGGATGGTCTCCACCACGATCTCGGCGTTGGCGTCCTCGGTATCGACACGCGCCTGGAGCTCGCTTTCGACGAACTCCCCGCCGCGCCTGGCAACGCCGTCGACGTCCAGCTTGACATCCGTGAACTTGGAGCGCAGTCTGGCCAGATACCCGCGCGTCACAAGTTCCTCGATGGAGACGGACTCGATCAGCCCGTCGAAAAGGCTGCCCTCGCCCTCCGTCACCATGCCCTGCCCCAGCCGGTACGGCGTCGCCGTCAATCCGATTACCCGCAGGTGCGGGTTGGTCCCCCGCAGTTTCCCAATGAAGGTCCGGTACATCCCCGCGTCCTGATTGTTGATGAGGTGGGCCTCGTCCACGATGACGAGCCCCACGTGCCCCGCCTCCTCGGCCTTCTTCCAAATGGATTGGATGCCGGCCACCGTTACGGCGTTCATGTCCTTCCGCCCCAGCCCTGCGCTGTAGATTCCGATAGGCGCCTCGGGCCACGCGGCGACGATCTTCTCCGCGTCCTGCACCAGCAGCTCCTTCACGTGCGACAGGACGATGATGCGGCGGTTTTCATGCCCGTTCAGCAGGTCCTCGCACAAGCCCGCCACGATCCAGCTCTTGCCGCTCCCGGTTGGGGCCACGATGCAGAGGTCCCCCTGGTGGGTGTTCAGCCAGGTGTAGGCGTCTTCGATGGCGCGCTTTTGGTAGTCTCTGAGCTGGGGGATCAAAAGGGAACCTCCGCCCTCGGCTCGGGCTCGCGTTTGCCCTCCAACAGAGCGCGGGACAGGACCCCGTTTCCGCCGTTGACGATCCGTTTTCCGTCTATT
>CALIZH010000406.1 GCA_938028585.1 uncultured Actinomyces sp.
GTGACGGTGAAGCCCTCGGGTGCGCCCTGAACGGCATCGCCGTGGCTCATCCACACGACCTGACCCTCGGGAGTCCCGTCAAACAGGCAGGATCCGCCTGAAACCTGCGCGTCGGTGTGCCCGTACTCGCGGGTTCCCGTACGTCCCACTGTTCCGCCCAGTGCGTGGGCCATGGTCTGGAAGCCGTAGCAGATTCCCAGAACCGGCACACCCGCGGCGAAAATAGCGGGATCAATGGAAGGAGCACCCTCTTCGTACACGGATGAGGGGCCACCGGAAAGAATGATTGCTGCGGGTTCTTTCGCGAGCATTTCGGCGACCGGCATGGTGTGCGGGACGATTTCCGAATAGACGCTGGCTTCGCGCACGCGACGAGCAATGAGCTGGGCGTACTGCGCACCAAAATCGACAACAAGGACGGGATGAAGATCAGCTGAAGTCACCCCACCATGCTACCTGCTTTGCTTCCTCTTCGACGAGGCCAAGCAGCGAGCACTCCCCCACACCAGGGTGGTTTAGTTGCTGGGAGTGTCCTCTTCTTCCGAGGCCTGAGCCGCATCGGCGTCATCCCTCGAGTTCTCCGCGACCTGAGTTTCGTCAGCGACGTTCTCGACCTCTTCAGCGGGCTCCTCCGCTGGCTGAGTTTCCTCGACGGGTACGTCTTCGCTCGGCATCTCGGGCGCCAACTCCACGGGCGCACCTTCCCCAACCAAGGCCTCGGGATGACGGTGCTCACGCACACGAGCCTTCCCAGCGCCCACAAGCTCACGTGCCCACGCCACGCTCACCGGGTGTGAAAGCGCCACGGTCAGCAGGATCCCAAGCGCCACCTCAGCAAAAAGACACAGCGCGGAAAGGGACATGCGGGGCCCAAGGAAAGCCAAGCGGCCATTTCCCAGAACCACGGCCGAACCCAAGGAAGTCACCAAGTAAACGGCTGCGATCACCACAGCCGCGATACCGCCTTGGTACAGGTCATCGAGAAGCGATTCACTGCCCTTGCGTAGGCGTAGGTACACGCCCACTCCCACGCCGAAAAGAACAAGCGCAAGAATCACCCAGGTCCCGGGAGCACTCACAGGGGTCGCACCGAAAAGCGGAATTGCCGGGATCGGTCCAACGGGAGCAGAAGTCGGCGAATGCAAGGCATCGCTACCAAGGTAAAAACCGGGACCGGAAAGCCAGGACAGTGCCCACACAATCGCGTTGGGAATGAACAACAGCTGAACAAGGACGATCATGATCGAATCAACCATGGCAGTCGGCAGTAAAAGCTCGTGAATTCCACGGATCTGTGCCCAGGAGACGATCACCGAAAGCAACAGGAAAAGTCCGCCATAAACCGCCAGAGCCCACGATGCACGCCAGCCCGTGCGCACTCCAACGCTGACCCACCTCGGTAGTTCAAAGCGGAGCTCAAGGTTCTTCGGGGCAAGCGCGACCTCCCAGGCGGCCGCAATCAAGGGGATCAAAATAGCCAGGGGAAGCGCGCCCCACACGCTCACGTGCGTACCAATTCCACCGGCCAAAAGCAGCGCGGTCACGGTGAACCCGGGGATTGCCATCCATTGTGACGCAGGGGAAAAACGCCGTCCCTGCAGAAGGAGCAGCTTGGTCAAACCAATCAAGAGCAGCACAAACAGCAAAGGTACTGCGCGATAGGAGACGTCGCCCGAGACCACTCGAGCTCCAAGGGAAGCGCCCCACAGGTCAGAGGCAAAGTGGAAGGCGTCCTCCCAGGTGGTGGACACCATCCACTGGTTAGAGGACACCGCGGCGTAGGCGATCAGGGTCGGGACAACGACCAGCGCCCAACCCAGCAGAGCCGCCTCGATCCCGGACAGCATCGAGCGCGCCCAACCCTGCGGAAGGGCAACGCGGATGGTCGGGCGGGCGGAAACTGTTGTGACCGTCGTACGCGCGGTGGGATCCTCACTCATCGAGCAGCCAGCGCCTCACGTGCCAAAATCGCAGTCTGCGAAGGGGTGCGACCAACCTTCACGCCAACTGCTTCCAGCGCCTTCGCCTTTGCCGAGGCCGTGCCAGAACTTCCCGACACGATCGCGCCCGCGTGGCCCATGGTCTTGCCTTCGGGGGCAGTGAAGCCCGCAATGTAGGCGACGACCGGCTTGGTCATGTGCTCGGAGATCCAGGCGGCGGCGCGTTCTTCGGCGTCGCCACCGATCTCACCGATCATGACAACCAGGTCGGTATCGGGGTCGTTTTCGAAAGCTTCCAGAGCATCGATGTGGGTGGTTCCGACAACCGGGTCACCGCCAATACCAATGCAGGTGGTGAAGCCCAGGTCGCGCAGCTCGTACATGAGCTGGTAGGTCAAGGTACCCGACTTAGAGACCAAGCCCAGTCGACCAGGTCCCGTAATATCTGCGGGGGTAATGCCCACATTAGATTGTCCGGGGCTGATGATTCCGGGGCAGTTCGGGCCGATCAGGCGGACCCCACGCTCAAGTGCATAGTCAACGAATTCGGTCGAGTCCTGAACGGGAATACCTTCGGTAATGACGACCAGGGTTTCGATTCCGGCATCAATGGCTTCGATGGCAGCGTCCTTGGCGTATGCCGGGGGCACGAAAACAACCGAAACATTCGCACCGGTTTCCTCGCGGGCCTGTGCAACGCTTCCAAACACGGGAACCTCAACGTCACCGGCAGCGCGGTTTTCAGCGCCCGGACCGTAAGGCTCAACGTGGAAGGTCACCGAAGTGCCGGCCTTTCGGGGGTTCACACCGCCGACGATATTGGTACCGGCAGCCAACATGCGGGTCGTGTGCTTTTGGCCTTCAGAGCCGGTCATTCCCTGAACAATGACGCGCGAAGTGGAATCAATAAAAATACTCATGAGTTTTCAGTCCCGTCCCGTCTCAGGCGTTCGCGGCCAGTTCGGCGGCGCGGCGTGCTGCGCCATCCATTGTTTCTTCCATGTGAACCAGGGGATGTGCGGCCTCGCGCAAGATTGCACGGCCTTCCTCGACCTTGTTGCCGTCCAAACGGACAACCAGGGGCTTGGAGGCTGCATCTCCCAAAGCTTCCAATGCACCAACGATTCCGCGAGCGACTTGATCGCATGCGGTAATTCCGCCAAAAACATTGACGAAGACAGAGCGAACCTGATCATCACCAAGGATGACGTCCAAGCCCTTGGCCATTACCTCTGCCGAGGCACCGCCACCGATATCCAGGAAGTTTGCGGGCTTGACACCCCACTCTTCACCGGCCAAGGCAACGACGTCCAGGGTGGACATGACCAGGCCGGCGCCGTTACCGATCACGCCTACTTGGCCTTCCAAGCGCACATAGTTCAGTCCGGCTTCCTTTGCCATGGCCTCGCGCGGATCCTGCGCGGCCACGTCAGCGTATGCAGCGTGCTCGGGGTGGCGGAAAGCGGCGTTGTTGTCCAGCGACACCTTGCCGTCCAGTGCCAGAACATCGCCTTGCTCGGTCAGGACCAAGGGGTTGACCTCAACCAGGGTGGCGTCTTCGCCTCGGTAGGTATCCCAAAGCTTGACCAAAACGGGGGCAAGCTTCTCGACGTGCGAACGATTGAAGCCGGCCTCACCCAGAATTTGAGCGGCAACGTCTTCATCAATGCCAACCTTGGGGTCCAGGCCAACGCGGGCCAAAGCCTCGGGGTGTTCGCGCGCCAGGGTTTCGATATCCATGCCACCCTGCGCCGAGCACAGTGCAAGTTCGCGGCGCTCGGAGCGATCCAGCAGGATCGAGAAGTAAAACTCTTCGGCGATATCCGCTCCCGCAGCAATGAGGACCGAGTGGACGGTGTGTCCCTTGATATCCATGCCCAAGATTGCTTCGGCCTTTTCGCGCGCTTCTTCTGCGCTGCGAGCCAGCTTTACGCCACCGGCCTTGCCTCGGCCGCCGATCTTCACTTGGGCCTTGACCACCAGAAGGTCGTTGTCGGCCAGCAGCTTCTGCGCTGCCTCGTAGGCCTCATCTGGGGTGCGTGCAACGATTCCCGCAAGTACGGGGACGCCGTGAGCAGCGAATAACTCCCGTGCTTGGTATTCGTAGAGATCCATTGTGTCCCTTCACTTTGTGCCCGAAGGCGCTGCCTTGCGCGGTTACCACGTGAACTGTGGCGCGCAACTTCCTTAAGCCTACCGCGACTAGATCTTTTCCATGGGGGCCATCCGCAGCAATAGGCGTTTTTCAGCGGACGCGAAGGCGACTTGCGCAATGGTGCGCTCCCCCGCTCCTTCGAGGCCAATGACCGTGCCTTCACCCAAAGTTGCGTGGCGGACGCGATCCCCCACGCGCACCTCCTCTGGGTTCAGCGTGTTTTTTGGTGCGCTTGTACCCGTTGGCCGTGAAACTGCAGTTCGCGCTGCAGGTACACCGCGTTTCCCGCCCAGGCCTCGGCCGGCAAGCGGGCCACCATCACTGCTACCGGTTCCGCCACTGCGACCACCAAAGACGGGACCGCCATCCTCATCGCGACGCGAGTATCCGTAATCTGCGTAGTCTGAGCCATAGCCTCCAGACCTGCCCCCATAGGAGGAGCCATAACCGGAACCCGAGTAACCGCCATAGCCAGCCGAACCATATCCGGAACCGCCGCCGTATCCACCGCGCAGGCGTTCCATCGAGGTTGAGGATCGACGAATATCCAAGAGCTCTACGGGAATGTCATCCAAGAATCGCGAAGGAGGCATTTCCTGGGGTGCTCCCCACGCGCTTCGCACGGCCGCGCGCGTCAGGTAAAGCTGCTTGCGGGCGCGCGTGATGGCGACGTAGGCCAAACGGCGTTCTTCCGCCAATTCTTCGGGGTCACCCAACGAGCGTTGGTGCGGGAAAGTCCCATCCTCCATGCCGGTCACGAAGACGACCGGAAATTCAAGGCCCTTCGCGGTGTGAACCGTCATGAGGGTGACCTGCCCGCTTCCGCTTTCTTCCTCGGGAAGTTGATCCGAGTCAGCAACCAGGGCAACACGCTCAAGGAAGCCTGCCAGACCCACCTCACCGCTGGTCTGCACGTAGTCCAAAGCAACCGCGTGCAATTCGGCAAGGTTTTCCACTCGCGAGGCATCCTGCGGGTCTTGGGAGCGACGCAGAGTCGCAAGATATCCCGTGCGATCAAGGACTTCTTCGAGAATTTCCGCTGCGCTTGCACCGGCCTGTTCGGCGCGTCGCATGGCCTCGATCAGTCCCCAAAAATCACCGATTGCCGAGGCCGCTCGCGGGCTGAGCCCAGCGACTCCCCCGTGGGTATCCTCAGCCTCTTCCTTGGGAAGCTCCGCCAAGGTCAGGCCGGTCCCTTCTGCTTCTCCGAGGCCTCGGCCCTGAGAAATCCAGCAATCCCGGGCAGCCGCGCCCATTGAAATCCCATAGCGATCACTGTGGGCAATGAGGTCGGCCTCAGCCTTGGCACCGATTCCGCGGCGAGGAGTATTGATGATCCGCCGCAACGCGACCGTGTCGTCGGGGTTCGAGATCACCTGAAGGTAGGCCAAAGCATCTTTAATTTCCGCGCGCTCGTAGAAGCGGGTGCCACCGACAACTCGGTAGGGAATGCCTTGGCGAACCAGCAGTTCTTCGATTGCTCGTGATTGCGAGTTCGTCCGATAGAAGACGGCAATATCTGCCCAGCGGGTCCCGGATGCCGACAGCTTTTCCATCTCTGAAACGATGAAACGTGCTTCATCGCGATCCGAATCTGCTGCGTCGACAGTGATCAGCGCGCCGTCCCCCGACGCAGTCCACAGGTTCTTTGCGCGGCGGCCTTCATTTCGAGCAATGACAGCGTTGGCGGCGGACAAAATATTTTGGGTGGAACGGTAGTTCTGTTCCAGCAAAATGGTCCGTGCACCCGGAAAATCTCGCTCAAATTCTTCGATGTTGCGAATCGTTGCACCGCGGAAAGCATAGATTGACTGGTCTGAGTCACCGACAACCGTCAGCTGCCCCGGTTCCACCCCATCGTCCCCGGTGCCCACCAGTTCGCGGACTAGCACGTACTGTGCATGGTTCGTGTCTTGATACTCATCGACCAAGATATGGCGGAAGCGACGGTGGTAGTGCTCGGCGATTGCCGGGTTGTCTTTGAGCAGGCGTACCGTGCGCGAAATCAGGTCGTCAAAGTCCAAGGCATTGGACTGCGCAAGGCGCTTCTCATATTCTTCGTAGGCCGAAGCGACAACTCGAGAAATCGGGTCATTCGGCGCGGTATCTCGGTATTCCTGCCAGGTGACAAGCTCGTTCTTGAGGTCCGAAATACGCGCGGCAACCAGCTTGGGCGTGAATCGTTTGATATCCACATCCGCTGCCTTCAGCACCATCTGAATGAGACGCTGGGAATCCTGTGAATCGTAGATACTGAAAGTCGAGCGCAAACCGGCTGCGCGGTATTCCGCGCGAAGCAAGCGCACACACGCCGAGTGGAAGGTCGACACCCACATCCTGCGCGCAGCTCCCCCACCGACCAGCGCCTCAACACGCTCACGCATCTCGGCTGCTGCCTTATTGGTGAAGGTAATCGCCAAAATCTCGCCCGCACGGGCTTGCCCGGTTGCCAACAGGTATGCAATCCGATGTGTCAGAACGCGAGTCTTCCCAGAGCCCGCACCGGCCATGATGAGCAAAGGAACGCCCCGATGCTCGACCGCTGCGCGCTGCTGGTCATTCAAGCCCTTCAAAAGGCTTTCAGGGTCACTGTGCTGCGCCCAACTACCTTGGCCGCTTGCCTGTCCCCATTGAGCCGATCCCTGACCCGAAGTGCCAACAGAAGAACCCGCTCCCACGCCCATTTCGTTGCTCGAGGAGCTTGGGTCGTAGAGGGGAAGGTCCTCCGCCTGATCGGAACCGAAATCGAGGAAAGAGCCGAGATTGGGAAGTGAGTGATCCTGATCCATTTTCAGTGCTTGTGGTAGACGCCCTTGGTTGCGTGAACGGGTTCGGCGGTGACATTCATGCCGAGCTGACGAAGAATGCCTTCATCAACGCTGCCCAGCAGAACTGAAGAGTGCACGTCGCATCCAGCCAGCTTCGACAGTTGATTCAAAGCAGCCGCCGCACGTTCGTTGGAGCGTGCAGATCCAGCCAAAGCGATCAGCACCTCATCGGTGTGCAGGCGAGGGTTGCGGCTGCCCAAGTGCTCGGTCTTGAGCTTTTGGATGGGCTCAATCTGTTCGGGGGCAAGCAACTTCTCATCATCGTCAATACCCGCAAGAAGCTTCATCGCATTGAGAAGCATTGCGGAGCATGGCCCCAGCAAGTCCGAGGTCTTTCCAGTGACAATGCGCCCGTCGCTCAATTCCATTGCTGCTGCGGGATATCCGGTTTCACGCGCGCGCTCAAGCGCGGGAGCAACAACCGGGCGGTCTGCACTGGTCAGGTTCATTGCGGTCATCAGGCGAGCCGCACGCTCAGACTGTACGGGCGGAAGATCCTCGCGCGCCTCCAGCGCCAAAGCCTTGTACCAACGGCGAATAATTTCCTGCTTCGAGGCCTCGCGGCAGACCTCGTCATTGCTGATGCAAAAGCCCGCCATGTTGACGCCCATGTCGGTGGGCGACTGGTAGGGAGAGGTCCTCATGATCTTCTCGAGCAGGCGGCGAAGGACGGGGAAGGCCTCGATATCGCGGTTGTAATTAACCGTCGTCTCGCCATGAGCCTTCAAGTGGAAGTGGTCAATCATGTTGACATCATCCAAGTCAACAGTGGCCGCTTCGTAGGCGACGTTTACGGGGTGATCCAGGGGAAGATTCCAGATCGGGAAGGTCTCAAACTTCGCGTATCCCGAGGTCATTCCACGCTTGTGATCGTGGTAAAGCTGAGAGAGGCAGGTTGCAAGCTTGCCTGAACCGGGGCCGGGAGCGGTAACAATAACCAGCGGACGAGTCGTGTGGACGTACTCGTTACGCCCCAAACCTTCGTCAGAAACAATCAGATCGATGTTATTGGGGTAGCCCTCGATCGGATAGTGACGCGCAACCTTGATACCGCGGGCCTCGAGCTTGCGCTTAAATGCATGCGCTTGGTCATTGGAATCACTCCAGCGCGTGATGACCACGTTGCCCACGTACAGCCCGTATTCGCGGAACATATCGATGTGACGGAAGACGTCATCTTCGTAGGTGATTCCCAGGTCTTCACGCATCTTGCGGCGCTGGAAATCCAAGGCGTTGACGGCGACGACAATTTCAGCCTCGTCGGCAAGCTCTGCAAGCATGACAATCTTGTTATCCGGGGTAAATCCGGGAAGAACGCGCGAGGCATGCATGTCGTCAACAAGCTTGCCACCAAACTCCAGGTACAGGGTTCCACCGAACTGCTGGCGACGTTGCGCAATGTGTTCAGATTGAAGGGCTAGATACTGATCGCGGTCGAAACCGATTGCGTGCATGATCGCCACTCCCAAGGCATCGTGGTGCAAGGACTACTCATGGTATCGCCCCTACCCCGCAACTCCGTCCATGAAGCGCCCAGCACGCGGGTGAACTTTACCGCAAGACACCTGAAAGACTAAATAATGTGCCTTTGCATCGCCCAGTGAGTGAGCTCATTTCGATTCGATAGCTGAAGCTTGCGCAGCACGGCAGACACGTGTGTTTCCACGGTTTTAATCGAAATAAAGAGCTCGGAGGCGACCTCTTTGTAGGGGTATCCACGCGCGATTAAACGCATGACTTCCTGCTCCCTGGCTGACAGCAAATCCAATTCATCGTCGTGAACGGCAATGGGGGCACTCGCCCCTCCAAACGCATCCAAAACAAAACCGGCCAAACGCGGCGAGAACGCAGCATCTCCTGCGGCAACGCGTTGGATGGCCTCGACAAGCTCAGGGGTCGAGATCGACTTGGTGACGTATCCGCGAGCGCCCGCACGAATAACCGAAACAACGTCTTCGGGGGAATCTGACACCGAGAGCGCAAGGAAACGGAGCCCTTCAACATCAGCGCACGAGGCCGCAACCTCAGCGCCGCCGCCGCCGTTTCCTCCCGGCAGGTGAACATCCAGGAGAGCGACATCGGGCGTGAGCGC
>CALIZH010000407.1 GCA_938028585.1 uncultured Actinomyces sp.
ACCCAGCCCCAGCCTCGGGAAATCGAAGAATCCTCCTGCGAAGACCACCGGCGATGCACATCCAGCAAGGCACCCAAGAGGATCGGGATCAAAATCGCGTTGTAATGCCAGTGCTTCCAATCCCAGTAGTAGTCAACGGAACCCAAGAAACGCCAAGCAATTGTTGGCATGATGACCCAGAACCAGGGGGATGCCATACCAATGATGCCGGCCCCTAAAATCACCATGGCAATCACGCCGTACTTTTGGGCAGGCCACAGCGCGCGCTCAATCAAAGTGACGCCCCCGCGATTGCTGCTTCCATCCAAGCTGTAGGCCCACGTACCCGAGGCGTTGAAGGCGGGAAGCAGCAGCTTGACAGTCACGAAGAAGGCAAGAAGTCCAAAGACCGCGAAAAACAAGGGATAGGTGAAGGACTTTTCACTCTCCCGGCCTCGCCACGCCAACACAATGCCAATCATCATGACGGTGAGGCCAAGGTCTTCCTTCACCAAGACCAAAGGTGCCGACCATGCCATAACGGCAACCCAGCGACCCTCAACAAATGCGGCAGAGGCCCACGCAAGAAGGGGAACAGCAAAGGCAATCTCATGGAACTGCGAGGCAACAGCACCCTGGAATCCCCATGCGGTGACATACCCAATCCCAACGAATGAGCCAAGAAGCCAACCGGCTTGCTTACTGGCGAGGCGAACCAGCGGCCACGCAGAAACCGCAATCAGAAGATCTTGAACGACCAGCAGGGTCAGTCCCGAGGGGAAGAAGCGATAGACCAGACCCAGAAGAACCAAGATGGGGTGGAAGTGGTCACCCAGAAGGTTGTAACCCGGTCCCTTCACGGGCACGGTCGGCGCGGAGAAGTGGGAATACGACTTCGCTGCCTCGGTGAAAATAGCCAGATCCCATGAGGGGACGGTCAGCGAACGCCACTGGCCCACCGAGAAGGTGATGTACAGGCAGGCGCCCAGGACAACGGAAAGTGCAGCGGGAAGATAGGCCGCAAGCGCGCGGGATGTACGCAAACGGGTACCTTTTTCAGACATTAACTGGTTTCTCCTGCGGGTGATTGGGATACGGGAGTGTGCTCGGGATCAGGGTAGGGGGCACCCAAGCGTTGAAGAGAGACAGGGGTTCGGAAGCGACGGCGCAGGCGCACTTTGCGTAAGGCCAGCATTGCTGACGTCCACAACACATCGGCAAAACCTGTCGTGGGGTTGAGCTCAACCAGACTGTGATCATCACCCGTATGCTCGAAAGCGCAGGGCAGTTCAATAGCTGTCATTCCTTCAGAAAGCAGTCGTACCTTCAGGTCCAGCTCCAGGCCGTAGCCATTTGCGAAAGGCATAACGCAATTCAATGCCTCGCGAGTCAGGCACATTTCCGGGGAAAGCGGCGCCTGACAATCCCAACCGGTCTGGCGACGGATCGTATTGTGGGCCAGGCGCTGAGCAGAGGTCCCCTTCCGTGATTTCCCATCGGAGACACTCAAGTCCGCGGGCACACCACACGCCAGATCTGCGCGCCCACTGGAAATCGCCTCGACAAGGAAGGCGGCATCGACGGCACTCTCCCCCAAGTCTCCCGAGAGGAAGAGGATGTGGCGTCCGGGAGCGTCCACGCGATCGCGCATTGCTGCGACTTTCACTCCCGTTTCGCGTGCCGAGGCCCGGCCTCGGGGAACGGAATGGCGAACGACAACCGCACCGGCGGCGCGCGCATACTTCCCGGTGTCGTCGTCCGAGCCGTCGTCAATGACAATCAGCAGGTCAACGCCTGGGATTGCGCGGCATGCACGAACAGTTGAGGCGATCTGCCGACCCACATTGTGGGCACAGATGATCGCAGCGACCTTCTGGGAAGGTGAGGGTTCGACGGATTGAACGGGAGTCACTCTGTTAGTCTATCCCGCTCAAGTGCCGCCTTTCCTTAGCGAATCGTGACCTGGCGGGAAACGAGGCCCTGGCGCGCGCGACGTTCGTCTGCACTCAGCGGGGTGGTTTCCTTCAGTGCCTTCTCAACGTTTTCCGCAAGAGCCTTTGCATCGGCGGCAACATCTTCTGCCGAAGCGCCTTCAGCGAGCTCAAAAACCGGAATTGCCAGACCGCATGCGCGGAATGCACCGACGAAACGGGAGCCTTCTCCCAATCGGGCATTTCCAGCTGCCTGCAGGCGAGCAAGCGCATCAAAAAGCTTGTGCTCAGGGGCGGCAGACACGTAGCGGACGAAGTTGCGGTTCATTTCGCACCAGTACATGCCTTCGGTACCGGGCACTGCAGCGGTAGGAACAACGTCAGCGCGGTTTTGCTCAAGAGCATCGCGCATTTCGGGGGTGAGTTCCTGATTCGGGTCGAACCAGTAACCGAAATCAGCAACGATCTCCATATCGCCAAATGCCTTCGGATCAACAATGTCCTGAAGGCGAGGGGCGGGTTCGCGCACATCAATATCGATGACGCCGTCAACACCGTCGGACTGTGCCTGAAGGGCAGCAAGAAGAGCTGCGGCAACGTCGTGTGAGAGATCGCCCGAGTTCGAGCGAGTCTGCAGGCCGACAAGGATGCGTCCATCGGGGCGAATCATTGCGGGATGGCCATCGGGCAGCAGGGTAACGATGTCGAAGTCTGCACCGCCGTGTTCTTCAGTGGTGCGCCCGCTCAGCGTTGCGCAGGGGATGATTTCGCGCATTGCGACCAGTTCGACCTCGTTAGGAAGTCCTTCAAAAGGACGTTCCACGAAGGGGATCGGGGGGCGGTATGCCGGGCGATCTGCGCTGACTGCTACTTTTTTACGACGTGAGGCTTTTCCCATGGGGCTATCGTAGCGGTTTTTGTTCAATCGACGAGGTGGGGGGCTGGGCGAGCCGGTCCACCCATCTTTCTCTCCAACTAGCCTTTCCAACTGACACCTCGGGAGAGTAGACTACGCGTAGTCACTTTTGAGGAGGACACATGTCTACGGCACGGGTTGCACGCTCCGTCAAGCTCGATCCCGAGATCGACGCCCGCCTCACAGCCCTCGCTGAGCGGACGGGACGAACGAAGTCGTTCTACATGAATCGCGCCATCGAGTCAGCGCTCGAGGAGATCGAGCTGGCCTACTCACTGCAGGCAGAGCTAGAGGACATCCGCAGTGGACGCGCAGCATCGGTGAGCCTTGACGAGGCGGTGAAGACCCTTGGCCTGGAGGGCTGAGCTGTCACCACGCGCACTGAAACAGCTCAGCAAGCTCGATAAGCCGACCGCGAGACGCATCATCAACTACCTCCGTGAGACTGCGAGCAGCGAGGATCCCCGTTCGCGAGGCAAGGGACTGACCGGCAACCTCGCAGGATTTTGGCGATACCGTGTCGGCAACTATCGGATCATAGCTTCTATCGAAGATGATGAGTTCCTGATCCTCGCCATCAACATCGATCACCGGTCACGCATCTACCGCTGACCTATCAAACGCCGAAACCCTCGATGAAGAGCTCGCGGGCGCGATCGATCGCGGCAAGTTCCTTGTCCGTGAGGGGCTTCGTGGCGCTGCGCTCAATGAAGGTAAGGACGACCGAGGCATAGACGTCGGCAGCAAGCGGCAACACATCGTCATCCAAACGGCCACGCGCCCAATCGGCAAATACTGAACAGCACGTGCGATAAAGCTGCTCGTGCAGGTCGCCGTCGCCGCCCACGCGGATTGCCAGCAGGGTTTTCAGAGCTTGCCCATTGCGCGCGTACACATCGGCGAGGTGCCGAGCCACGGCTCGGGCGTCACCCTTCTCGCCGAACCACAGGCCTTCGAGCGCCGGGGCGATCTCATCAAGAAGGAAAGACACGACCTCGGCAAGCAGCGCATCCTTGTCGGTGTAGTGGTCGTAAAAAGTCGTGCGCGACACCATCGAGGCGGTGCAGATGTCGGTGACACTGACGTGCGCATATGGCTTGGCCTGGCACGCCTTGAGGAGGCCCGAGCGGATCGCCCGACGCGTCTTCCGGATTCGCAGGTCGAGATTTTTCTCGGCTTCGCGCCCGTGCTTATCTGAGCTACGCAGGAACATGTCTCTCCGATCATTTTTCCACTATCTCTAGGCTTATCCTACGCATAACGGTCGCTCCGTCCGGTATCTAACATCCCGTTCGTTATTGTGCGGTCCACCGCACGTAGACAGGCGATACAGTCGATGCATGTTCACCGAATATACCGGCAACCGCCAATTTGACCTGCAGCTCAACCGGACCTTCGCTCCGATACTCGACCGCGTCGGCATGGATACGATCGCGACCACCACGCTCCCCAACATTCGATCAACAAAACAGATCACGGCGCTCGCGCATAGCCTCGCCGAGCGCTTCTCATCCGAGGGGGATGCGGATGCCGCGTGGCGCCTCTACGAGCTCGCGGCCTTCTACCTCGGGGCCGACGACCCCCGTAAGCGAAGCTTCATCGACGCCATGTCCGCCTCCTTCGACGAGGCCCACAGCGGCCTCGCGCTCACCCGGCACGCGGTCCCCTATCGCGGCGGGGAACTCACCGCGATGCGTTGGGAGGCCGATCCGACGGACCGCGCGCAGGCCCCCGAGGGCACACCGCGCACGCTCATCATGATGAACGGCTTCGACGGGTACGCAGAGGGGATCATTGACTTCGCATCCCACTTTCCGACTCGCCCCTTTGACATCATCAGCTTCGACGGACCGGGTCAGGGGCACACGGTACTGGCGGGCATGCCGCTCGAGCCGCAGTGGGAGCGTCCAACGAACGCGGTCATGGACTACTTCGGAGTTCAGAGTGCGGCTGCGCTCGGCGTGTCCTTCGGCGGTTACCTCGTCACGCGGGCGGCCGCCTACTGCCCGCGCATCAGCCACGTAATTGCCTTCGACATGATGTACCGGCTCCTCGACGGCCTGACACTGCCACTGCCTCGTCCCCTGCGCCCCATCGCGGACGCGGTCGTCGGAAAGCCGAGGCCCGCATGGCTCATCGATGCCGCGCTGCGCGTCGCGTCGAGGTTCAGCGCGGACCTGGCATGGAAGTTGCAGCAGGCCTCGCATCTGACGGGTCTGAGCACGCCGAGCGAGGTACTGCGAGCATTTGGCGACTACACGATGGAACCCCTCGAGGGGCGTATCACCCAGCCGTGCCTCATCCTGGCCGGGGATGCCGACCAGTACGTGCCCTTCGAGCGCCTACGCGACGTGCGCCGAGCGTTGCGGAACGCGGAGTCGCTGGAGGTACACGCGTTCCATCACGCGCAGGATCCGGACATGGCGCAACACTGTCAGATCGGGGACTTGGACCGTGCTTTCGCGATCATGGGCAGCTGGCTCAGCAGGACGCGACCCCGCACCAGCGCAAAATTGCCTGCATAACGGCGGCCGCACCATCGTTTTCGACTGCTGCCGCAACGAAATCGCTGTGGACGCGAATCTCCTCGGTGGCACCGCCCATAGCAACCCCGAAGGCCGCCCACTGAATCATGGCAATGTCGTTCGTGCCGTCGCCAATAGCGACACTTCCTTCAACGGGAAGCGAGAGATCCCGTCGAAGTTCATCAAGTCCGCTGGCTTTCGTCACCCCGAGTGAACTGATATCAGCCCAGGAAGTCCAGCCGACGAAAACCTCGTGAGTCTTCGCAAAGGGCAGGGCACACAAGATGCTTTCGAAAGCATCACGGTCCAGCGCAGGTTCGCGAATGACAAGCTTGGGCGTGCGCATCGAACGAAGTTCATCAACGCTCACCAACTTGGTATCCTCGACGATTTCCCCTTCGGGGAAGCCGGTTGAAACCAAGCGCAGCTGTCGGTCTTCAACGGCGAAACGTGCCTGCGGAAGAGTCTTCAACGCCTCGTCGATGACCTCGGCGGGGGAAAACTCGTGGCGATGCACAATTTCATAACCGGCCTCGTGAACGCGAGCAAGGATCGCACCGTTAGAAGCGACAATCCACCCGCGGCGAAAGCCCAGCAGCGGAAGAACGGGCAGGACCGCACCCATTGAGCGGCCTGTCGCGATAACGACCTGCGCACCGGCGCGACTCAGCGCCGCAATCGCTTTAACGACCTGTGCGCTGGCACCACTGGGACTCAAAATTGTCCCATCGATGTCTAGGGCGACCATCACCTGCGTGATATCACGCGGGAAAGTGGAAGGAAGCGCATTAAGCGCCTCCCCCACCAGCTCCTCGAAAGGACGAGGGGCTTCACCGCTCAGCGGCGCCGTTAAGTAGCTGGTCACGCAGCCTCGTTACTTTGCGGCAACGGGCTCAAGAACCTCGAGGCCACCCAGGTAGGGGCGCATTGCTTCGGGAACGTAGATTGAGCCATCAGAGCGCTGGTGGTTCTCAAGGATTGCAACCAGCCAACGGGTCGTAGCAAGGGTGCCATTGAGGGTTGCAACAGCGGTCATGCCATCTTCGCGACGCTCACGGATACCCAGTCGACGTGCCTGGAAGGTCGTGCAATTCGAGGTCGAGGTGACCTCCATGTAGCGTTCCTGAGTGGGCAGCCAGGCCTCGCAGTCAAACTTACGAGCGGCAGAAGTACCCAGGTCACCGGCAGCCGTATCAATCACGCGGTAGGGCAGCTCAACCTTGGCCAGCATCTCTTCTTCCCAAGCCAGGAAGCGTGCGTGCTCTTCTTCTGCGTCCTCGGGACGGCAGTAGGAGAACATCTCAGCCTTGTTGAACTGGTGGACGCGGATAATGCCGCGAGTATCCTTACCGGCCGAACCGGCTTCACGACGGTAGCAGGTCGACCAACCCATGTAGCGCTTGGGGCCATCCGACAGATCAAGGATCTCATCGGCGTGGTAGCCGGCGAGCGCAACCTCAGAGGTACCCGTCAGGTACAGGTCATCGGCGGGCAGGTAGTAGATCTCGTCGGAGTGCTCGTTGAGGAAGCCGGTACCGCCCATGACCTGCGGGGTCACCAGGGTCGGAGTCATCATGGGCACGAAGCCGTTGGCAAGTGCCTGGTCCATGGCCATGGTCATCAGAGCCAGCTCGAGGCGGGCACCAATTCCCTTGAGGTAGTAGAAGCGTGCGCCAGAAACCTTCGCGCCGCGCTTGGTGTCGATCGCGTCAAGGCCTTCGCCCAGTGCCAAGTGGTCCTGGGGCTCAAAGCCTTCGGCTGCAAAGTCACGACGCTCCGGGCCTGCGTGGCGCAGGACAACGTAGTCATCCTCGCCGCCCACGGGAACTCCATCGAGGACCAGGTTCGGGAGCAGGCGGGCCAGGCGATCGGCCTCGGCATCGGCAGCGTTTGCAGCGGCCTCGGCTGCCTTCACTTCCTCAGCAAGTTCCTTTGCCTGCGCAAGAATGGCGGGGCGTTCTTCCTTGGATGCGCGACCCACGGACTTGGACACCTCTTTTTGCGTCGCGCGCAGGGCCTCAAAGTTCTGGAGGGCCTCGCGACGGGCAACGTCGGCTTCAAGAATCTGGTCAACAAGGGCGGGATCAGCTCCGCGAGCGCGCTGTGAGGCGCGTGCGGGCTCGGGGTTTTCACGCAGTGAACGCACATCAATCATGGGGCCATCTTAGTTCACCAAAGCATGTCAGTGCCGACAAATGTCTGTGCTGTGAGCTCAGTGCCCTTTACACTTTGAGTATGCGAAAGTTTCGTACACCGTCACCGTACCTGATCGCGCTCGCTGGAATTGCCGGAGCAGGCGTCACAGCAGGTGCCAAGTACTTCATCCAGTCACGGTCGCGGCGCGCGCATCGTTCGGCAATTTCACTGCCCCCGAGCATTGCCGAAAACATTCGCCCTTGGGTGGTTTTTAATCCTTCCAAGCATGATGATCCGCAGGAATTTCGCAACTCTCTGACAATGGATGCGCGTGCGCTTGGCGTGCATGACATTCATTTCATTGAGACAAGCATCGCCGACCCAGGTGTTTCTCAGGCACGCAAGGCTGTGCGAGCTGGCGCAACGCATGTCATTGCCGCCGGCGGAGACGGAACAGTTCGCGCTGTTGCCGCGGGTTTGGCTCACACCGGAGTGCGCATGGGTATTCTTCCCGAGGGCACTGGCAATGTTTTGGCCCGTAATCTTGGGCTCCCGTTGGATTCCCCCCTTGATGCACTCGCGGTTGCACTTGGGGAGTCAACCCACCGAGTTGATCTCGCCTGGCTTCGCATGGTTGATCCCGAGGAGCGCTTTGACCTTCCCTGTGAAGGAAAGCTGCTGGCAGGCGTAACCTCCTCGCATCCTTCCTCCTCTGACGAGGCCGCGCTGGCCTTAGACGATGAATTCCCCTTTGTGACCTTGGCTGGGATGGGCTTCGATGGTGAGACCATGTCGAAGACAGATCCTGAGCTGAAGAAGAACATCGGCTGGGCTGCCTACGTACTTTCGGCAATTAATTCACTGGATGTTCCTCGCATGGGTGCCCGTCTTCGTGGACAGGCCGCTCACGGTGGCGAGGATTCTTCCGAGTTCACCGCCCGTTGCGTACTCTTTGCGAACTGCGGAGATCTACCGGTGATCACCTTGGCTCCCGAGGCCTCGTTGCATGACGGATTGCTTGATGTCATCGCTGTGGATACGCAAGCTGGTTTGGTCGGTTGGGCCGATCTGTCCTTGAAGGTCTTCAGCCAGAGCCTTGGACTTCCGCAGGTTAATACGCCTGTCTCCCCTGCCGACCTCTCAATCAGGCAGGTACGCGAATGCGAGCTTGAACTGGATCAACCTGCCGTTGTTGAGGTCGATGGAGATGCTATTGGCCGCAGCGCGAAGGTAGCTGTACGCATCGATCAGGGCGCGCTGTTGATTGCCGGATAGACGCTGCCTCTCCTCATATTCCTGGTTTAGCTCACATATTCCGGGTCTATTACCGTTTTAAGGCGGTAGGTGTGTGAGCTAAACCAGGAATGAGTGAGCGAAAGCTGCCTCTCATGCGCCGTTCCCAAATACCAAGCTAGACACCGTAGACAACAAAAAGGCCCAGCCGAAGCTGGACCTTTGGTTGTGGAGCTAACGGGACTCGAACCCGTAACCCCCTGCTTGCAAAGCAGGTGCGCT
>CALIZH010000408.1 GCA_938028585.1 uncultured Actinomyces sp.
GGCGCGCGGCCAAGAAGGAAGTGGCCCGCATCGAACGCAAGCTGGAGCGCCTGCGGGCGGAGGCCTCGAACCTGGAGGCGAAGCTGGAGAAGCTGTCGATCCAGGTGGCCTCGGACCCCTCGGCGGTGTCCGAGCTGACGAAGGTCTCGGCGGCCCACCAGGACGTCCTGTCCGAAATGGACGAGCTGGAGGAGGCCTGGCTCGAGGCGGCGGACTTGCTCGAGTGAGTGGTGCTGTGATTAACTACAACGTTCGACTGAACAAGTGGTTGAACGAGTGGTGTTAGCCGCTCTCTCTCCGATGAAGGAGGAGCGTGTTATGAGTGGACCTGGCTTCGGACTTGTTATCGGTGCACAAACGAAGGCTGCTGGTTATGTGGTCGACTTCGAGAGTAAGCTCGTGGATGTAGCGGACATGCTTGAGTCCTGCATTCTCGATGACGTTGCGCGAGTGAATGGGCCCTATGTATCGGTTCTAAGTGACGCCCTACAACGGTGGGGTGAGGGTGCAAACGCACATCAGGCCGACCTGGAGCGCTATACGCAGGCACTGATCTCAGTTGATGAAGCACTTGTGGCAGCGGAGGAAGATGCGAGTGGGAATCTGAACGACATCGCGCTGAGCTTCAGGAGCGCATCATGAGTGGGAATGACCTTGTCTTCAATGAGACTGCTGTCAATTACATCATGGACGATGTCGAGCGTGCGGCGTCGAAGCTGCGGGAAGGTGGCACCGAGATGTCGGACTTGGTCGAGCATGAACTCATCGAATGGACGAATAGCTCCGAGGCGCGGCAGGCGCAAATGGAATGCGCGCAACGTATGGACGCCCGAGTGGAAGACATGGCCGCTGCCTTGGATTCCCTGAAGCAGGCATTCGAAGAAATCCGTCAGGCGGGCATTGACGCCGAAACCCGTGCATTCGCTGCCGTTGATTAGGGTGAAGTGGCATGGGAAGTCATGATTTTGAAGTCGATCTTGAGGCGTTGGGTACTGCCGTATCGGAATTGAGCGACCTGCAGGAACGCAATAGAACGTATGACGTCGCAGACTATACGCCCAACTCTGGGATGGTTGGCGATCCCGTCGTAGCCGGAGCGCTGGAGAGCTTTAATACGAAGTGGGATCAGGGACTCAATGGGATGCTCCGAGACATTTCTGAGGCCTCCGGACGATTAGGTAGAGTTGCGGGGATCTATTCGGATTACATGGACGCGTGCGAGGAAGCGATGACGCGAGCCCGCGATGCGGCGGCTGGTATCTCGATCCAACAACTGGTGTTGGGAGGCTGACATGAGCGTGAGACACACGGGGGCTCCCGTGTTCGAGATCGAGGGCGATCCCGGCTCCATTCGAGGACGTATTGCGGTGATGCGTGATCGCGCATCCGACTGTGAGAGCATCGCGTGGTCGCTCCAGGAGATTTCAGTATCCGGATGGAGTGGGCGTGCAGCTGATCGTTTTCATGAACACTTCAAGCTACAGCCGGAAAAATGGTGGTGCGCCTCAGCGACTTTCGGTCGGGCGGCTGATGCGTGGGAGAACTACGCCTCGACGCTCGAACAAGCGCAAGCACGCGCAGCGGAGGCGAAGATTTCATACGAGGCAGGTGTTGCTTCCGTGGAAGCGGCGCTTGCCGAGCAGCAATGGGCATCAGCGCATCCGAAGGTGGGCATCTTCGGAATGCCCGTTTATGACCTGTCATACCATCCTGAGCGTGACACGCGTCCTGGCGAGGCAATCAAAACGCAAGCTATTGCGGACTTCGAAGCCGCTGTGAGTGATACTGATGCCGCTGGCGAGGAACTCGCGAACACGCTGTATGAACAGGCGAACCGTTCTCCCGATCCGTCGTGGGCCCCCGTTCATTTTGCGAAACGTACGATAGCGGGCATCTTTGATGGCGTTTGGAGCCTCTTATCCATGCAGTATGGCATGGCTCTTGAAGGCATGTGGGACTATGGGCGGTACATGCTGGGGTGGATCACCTGGGATGAACTGCAAGCGAAGCACAAGCAAAATACAATCTCGGCTGAGGACTTGTTTGCGCTACGTGATGCGATCATGGCAGACCCCGCAGGCTTCGCGAAGAAAATGTGGGACGCGCTGATCAACGTTGATGGCTGGAAAGACGATCCCGGTGCTGCACTCGGTGAACTTGTACCGGCTGCTGTCCTTGCTGCGCTCACCGCTGGCGGTGGAAATGCGGCGCGGGCTGCTGCAGTGCTTGAATCCTTACCTATCATTGGTGAAGGCATGATGCTGCGTGACATGGGCATGGGGCTAGGGACTCTTGCGCTGAAGGGTGCTGGCCGTCTTGGCCTTGGTGCGGATGGGGTCGTGGGGAGATTGTCTTCGCGTCTGGACGATTACCTGCGTACTCATGGGATGGAAGATCTCGCCAACGAGTGGAAGGAGAAACGGATACGCGTCCTTCCCCGAAGTGCGGACGATCTCATGGAGAGAATTCCTTTGACTGACAAACAAGCGGGTGGTGGCGAACCGCCTACTGAAGGCTTGGTAGACGGAGTGAAAGGTGGAGACCTTGCAAAACAGCGTGAAGTGGTATTGGGTGTAAAGCCTGATGGGTCTTCGTATACATACGACGAGTGGAAGGCGGAAAATGGAGAATTCGCGGTAAATAAGCATGGGGAGAAAGAATGGGTAGATCATTGGCCTCCGAATGACGGTTACGAGGGTGAGCCGACAGTCTATTCCTCGGTTGCTGAATATGTGGAGGATTTTGGTAAAGATGTTGACCGTATCGGACATCCAAGCGGAAGTTATTTGGGAGCGATAAAAGATGGGGTTCCGGCTTCTTTTGAAGAGCGATCGCTTCGTCCAACATCTGTCAATGACTACTACTATCAGTATGAGTTCACTGAGGCTCCTCTGCCCGAGGGCTGGACAATCAAGTCAGGAAAGGCTGCCGCGTGGAACCAGCAGCCAGGTGGAGCTGCGCAGTTGCAGGTTATGAAGAGCGATGGTGAACCTGCGAGTGTTCAGGAACTTCTTGCAAACGGCATTCTTAAGGGGAAGGATAAACCCGTTGGAATTCATGGATGAATATGCATCAGTAATGAATCGATATGTGAAGATTGAAGTTTGCAATAGATTCAATGAGGAGGGTGCTGATCTGTCTCTCAACTTTGGGGGTGGCGATGGGTGGCTACTATGGCTGGATGATGGGCGGTACTGCTTCGATGAGAAAGAACGGGGGAAAGTTAGGAGAGGCGGACTATTTAATTCACAGTCAATTGAGCTGACACAAATTGTTATGGTGAATTGCACAGTGTCCTATTTGCGACATGCGCTGGGTTTTTCAAGCTTGTCTGTTCCTAGTGCAATTGACGAGCTGCCGGTGGGGTGGTCAGTCTATAAGACTGCATCTGCTTGTTATGAGAGTATGACAGGTCCGACCGGCGAGTTGCTTGAATTTGTGACTTGGAATCCCGCTCATTGTGTTCCACTCGCTTGGCTCTATGGTGTCTCCCCGTCTGAACTGCTGCACGCATACATGCTTCCCGATGGTGGGCCGCTGCTTCGTCGGTGGCTGGGGAGGCCCTATGTTCGATGAGCGTCTCATGTGGATGAGCATTGCTGAAGCACGTAAGTAAATTAGCTTGCGCAAGTGAATGGAGTAGAAAGGAATAGAAAGATGGACGCCAGTCAGATCCCTGATGTTCACTCGCCGAACTTCCCCAATTCGGGAGTCTTGAAATGGGTGCCGGACGGGCCGACAGTGCTCGCCCGAATGGATAGAAGCACCGTGAAGACCTACACGAGCTTTCTCGCCTATACGAAGACATTTGGTCTCTACGTGGATCGGCTCGGACTGCCCTGCGGAAAGTATTTCTGGCAGTTGCCCGAAAATGGGAGCCCCTTTTCGCTGGAGGAGAGATCCCTCGACATTCTTGCAGTGAATGATCCTTACTATCAATATCGGATTGTGAAGTTGCCGACCGGTTTCTCCATTCGAACGGGAATTAATGTCCCGCATTTCTCGATGCCGGGGGGAGCGCGGCAGGTGCAATTCATGCTTGGCGACCATCCGCTGACGGCGAGCGAATGTCTGCAACTTGGAATTCTCGAAGCAAAAGGAAATAACTAATGTCCGTCACAGGAGATCTCATTAACTTTGCGCGTGAAAGCGGTGCGCTTTCGTCTGTCTACAACGGTGATGGGGTAGCCATTACATGGGATTCAGGACGAAGTTGGCAGCACATTTGGGACACGAAGAACTCACGTCGTCCTCAAGCCTTCTATGGTGAGAGCGAGTATTTGGAGCCACGTGTCCCGACCATGATTAGCGACTATGGCGAGATCATGTTGAAATGGGCGATCATGCGCATCGGTGAAAAGGCACGGTGGCGCCGCCGGTGGCCGCGAATTGATGTCCCTGCGGGGCTGGAGAGCGTGTCGCCCCAGTGGGGCTTCGAACAACTGACCCCTATCACCGGTCGCCTCACCCTGGACGGCGCGTATATCCCAATGGAGATGCGCACAATCTTCCCGGTGCATCCGGAACTCAATCAACTGTCCCATGTGATGCAAATTGATTTCGATGAACTCCTCGCTGGATATATGGATCCATCAGGGGGTACTCACCTGCGTCAGTGGCTGTCTTGAAGTCGTTGGTGTCGAGATGGGGAGAAAGCGAGAATATGCATAGTTTCGGTTCGGAAGGGGAAAGGCGATGCTGAACGCGTTGGGGCGGCTCTTCGGGAGGGGAGGCTCAGGGGATAGGAATGCCCCGATGGCCTTCCTGGACGAGTATGCGGCGGTCATGAACCGGCATACCGGACTGAAGGTGTACAACGGCTTCAAACGAGGGGGCACCGGCCTGTCGATCGATGACGGCTTCGGTTCAGGAATGCTTCTATGGTTGGAGGACGGGCAATACTGCTTCGACGAGGAAGAACGTGGAAAGGTGGTCAAGGGGGGCATTATTGCGTCGGCATCGATTGAGTTGACGCAGAAGGTAATGGTCAACTACACGGTCTCGATCTTGCGCCATAGTTTGGGCTTCCCAGCGTTGGGTGTTCCGACGAAAGTTGAGGAGCTCCCGGAGGGGTGGTCTTTGCATAAGGCGGCGGCTGCTCGTTACGACCGGCTGGATGGTCCTCATGGCGAGCGCCTTGATTTCGAGGCGGGAGCTCCGTCCTACTGCGTGGCCCTTGCATGGC
>CALIZH010000409.1 GCA_938028585.1 uncultured Actinomyces sp.
AGTAATGAAAAGTTGTTCACGACCACCATTGTCGTAGGGGTTGCCGGCGCGACCAAGGATGCGCTTGCTGAGGCTGTTGAAAAAGTGCGAGTCGCCGGGCGTAAGCACTCTTGTCCCTTTGAGACATTGAAGTGGATGCAAGAGGATGGTTTGAACGCCGTGCTTCCGCTTGGTGTGTCTCGTCTACCCATTTACAGGACACTGACAACAGCGGCGGTTGCTGTTATTGTCCCGTTCACAACGCAGGAGCTGCTGCACAAGGGTGGCCTCTTCTACGGAGTGAACGCCATTAGCCAGAACCTCGTGGTGGGATCACGCACGTCCACGATGAATGGAAACTCCTTCATCCTCGGTACGAGTGGTGCAGGAAAGTCGCAGTTCGGAAAAGGCGAGATCATGCAGGTCTTCCTTGGACGTCCTAACGATGATCTTATCATTGTGGACGCTGAGCATGAGTATGCGCCCCTCGGGCAGGCCATCGGTGCCACGACTGTTGAGATCAGCGCAGGATCTCGAGCATGCATCAATCCGCTGCATATCGACCGAGATGCGCCAGCAGATGATGGAAGCCCTGTCAAGCTGAAGGCGGAGTTCATCCTTTCTCTCTGTGAAGTGCTTATTGGAGGAGTTAATGGGCTGAGTGCGCCTCAGCGCTCAATCATTGACCGCTGTGTGACGCGTATATACGGGCAGTTTTTCCAGGACAAGAGAATGGCTCCGCCAACTCTGCTCAACCTGTTCGACGAACTGAGGCGCCAGCCAGAGGAGGAGGCGAGGGCGGTCGCAACTGCCCTTGAGCTCTACGCAGCGGGATCGTTTTCGGGCTTCTCGCAGCAAACCAATGTGGACACGTCGAACCGTGCGATGATCTATGACATCTCTAAGCTCGGATCGGACATGAAGACGTTCGGTATGCTCGTGGTGCTGGAGCAGATTTGGGCACAGGCTCAGGTCAACCGCGCCAAGGGCAAGCGGACCTGGCTGTACCTGGATGAGTTCCACCTTCTTTTCAGTAACGACTACGCTGGCGCGTACTGTCAGATGATCTACAAGCGTGCCCGTAAGTATGGTCTTTTGCCAACCGGCCTGACGCAGAACATTGAAGAGCTGCTCATCAGTGAGCGTGCTCGTCTGATGCTCGCCAACTCGGACATTCTTGTGCTCCTGAACCAGACCCCTACGGATGCCCAGACTCTGCAGGAGCTCTTCAACTGGTCTGATAAGCACCGCTCCTATTTCCAGAACATCCCACCAGGATGTGGGCTCTTGAAGATGGGGCCGGCGATGGTGCCTTTCGATTCGAGGATGCCAACAAGCTCCAAGTTGTACCAGCTGTACACAACTAAGTTCGGTGAAGGAG
>CALIZH010000410.1 GCA_938028585.1 uncultured Actinomyces sp.
CTCTTCTTCCCTGCCGAGGCGAAGAGTGCTGCTGCGCCCTGAGCCCTGCGTTGCAGAAGCGAGCGCACATCGGAGTCATTCATATTCGTGAGCAACTGCTGGCGTTCAAGAGACTCACGAACAAATTCGATAGCAATCAAGAATGCGATAATCGCGAGGATCCAGACAATCCACAGTCCCAACATAATCGGCACTTCCGTCACACTCGTTACAGATAAGACCGCAAGAAGAGCTGGAACAACAATCCCAAAAACCAGCGCTGCACGGCGCATCCGCGGATAGCGACGTTCAAAGGTGCGCACCCTGCGCGAAACGGATCGCGAATACGAATCGTGGTCGGCAAGAACAGAGACGATCTGCGAAAGGCGGAAACGCGAAGACGGAACCCGCGTGGCCTCACTAATGAACAATCCCGAACGAGACAGATCTCGGCTGACCATCGCATTCAGGTTCACAAGGTATGGACGCAAAGCAAGTCCGATGGTGAAAGAGATCGCCACATGAATCGCCAGCACCCCTATTGCTCGAATATACGCATGGCCATAGAAGCCACCGACCGTTTCGCGCATCGCATTAATGCCATAGGTGAAGGGGAAAAGCGGATAGAGGAAACGGAAGAAGGAAGGCATCATCTCGATGGGATACAGGCCAGCAGCACCCGGGATCTGCAGCATAACAATGACAACGCACAGACCTTTGCCGATGTGTTGGAAGCAGGTTGCCAACATATAAATAATCGAGAGATAAGTCAGGGAACTGATCATCGCTGTCCCAACAAAAGCAAGCTTGGAGACAGTTTGGATCCCAATGATGAGATCTCCAATAGACACAACCACTGACTGTCCAAGCGCAAAGAGTGCCAAAAGCATCCATCGCGACATATAACGCTGGACTGAGCTCATGGGACCGACTTCCTCGTCATCGACCTCGAGCTTCAAAATAACGACAAGAGCAAATGCACCGATCCACAACGCAAGGTTCGTAAAGAGCGGCGCCATTGCGGAGCCATATGTGGCAACTGGGAAGACAACCTGGGTTTGGATCGACGTCGGTGCGGCCACAAATTCAGCAATCTTTTCAGGATTGAGATTCATAGAGCCTGAAAGAGATTGAATGGCGTTCGAGGAAGAAATGGCAGAGATATCTCCCTGTGCGCTTCCAAGATCATTCATCAATGCGCTGACATTTGTCGCTGACTGCGCAAGAGTGGTCTTCGTGGAATCAAGAAGCGCAGTGAGCTGATCAAGCAGGCCATTCATCTGTTCTCGTTGACCTTGAAGCACGGCAATTGCGGAACGAAGATTCGCTGAGGCGCTCGACATTTGATCCAGCGCATTGGAAATCGCGGGAAGTTGGTCTCCTATACCCGAGCGCGCTTGAGCAGCGGAATTGCTCAGTGCTTGGCTGGAGCTGTGAAGTGTCGCGAGCGCTTGGGTGATCGAATTCGAAGTCGTCGCAAGGCTGCCGTTAAGATTCGACAAGTTCGCCAGAGTTTGTCCAACCTGAGAGTTTTGCGTGCTCAGGTCCTGCAAAGCTTGCGAGGCCGTGGGAAGTTGCGCGATTCCTAAGTTTTGAAGTTGGCGCAGGATGTCCCCATTGGTCTGACTGATGGACTGTCCTTCTGTCAGGAGCCCATTAATCGTTGTCGTTGCGCCTTGCGCTCCCCCGTTGAATGCCCCTCCTGCAGCCGATGCCTTCGCGGTGGCTTCAGTAGCATGATTCGCCAGCCCATCGAGCGCACCAGACATATTGGTGCTGAAAGTCGACAAAGTGGAGCGCGTGTCATTTACTAACTGATCTGCCTGGGACAGAGCGCTGTTGAGATCAGACAGGCTCGAATCGGCCGAATTCAACGAATTGCGTGCACCAGAGGCTTTCTCCTTGGCGGCATCGATCCTGCCGTCCATTCCTTTAAGTGTCTGTTCAGCTTCCCCCAGCTGGTCGCGAGCTGCGGTGATCGTATCTTTAAGATCAGAACGGTTACTCTGCAAAATGTCAGAAATGGAGCGCCCTGTTGAGGAGATCTTCGCAGAAAGGGTCTGCGCGACGGTCGAGACAAAAGTCGAGTTGATCTGTTGATCAAGGGCATTCGCACCAGCTCCAGTAATTTTTGGAGCAATGGCGTTGTTGCGCTCATTAACGTAGTACTGCACGTTTGGCTTTGAATAGGTGCCGTCAACAATGCCCGTTAATTTTTGGGAAAAGTCTGAGGGGATGACGATCGCGGCATACGCTTGGCCCCGCTCAACATCTTTTTGTGCTTGATCGGCAGAAACGAAATACCAACCCAGCTGGTCATTCGCGCGTAGTTGATTTTCTACCGTAGTCCCGACGTTAATGAAACCGATGATGTCTTTCGTCGCACCCTGATCCTCATTGGCAACCGCCACGCGAATCTTCGAGGTATTCGAATAGGGATCCCAAAAACCGACGATGTTAAACCATGCATACAGTGCAGGTACGAAGAGAAGCCCGATGATGACAATCCACGCGGCAGGCACGGTCACCATTCGCCGAATGTCTCGCTTGAGCGATCGCACAACGGGCTTCATCAGCGCTCCTTAAAAGAACAGGCTGTGTACCTTCCAGACGGAGGGCACACAGCACTTCCTCGTGAGCACGTTACCAATTAGCGACGTGCTTGTTTGACATAGCGACGCATCGCGCGCTCTGCCTCACGCTGGTCCTGTTTTTCACGCAGGGCCTGACGTTTATCCCACTCTTGTTTACCGCGGGCAAGGGCAATCTCGACCTTTGCGCGGCCGCCAATGAAGTACAGCTCAAGGGGAACGATGGTGTATCCCTTGGCCGAAGACTTATCGGCCAAAGTGGAAATCTGACTGCTATGCAGCAGAAGCTTCCTCTTTCGCGTGGGAGCATGATTTGTCCACGAACCCTGCGCATACATGGGGATATTCGCCCCGTACAGCCAGGCCTCGCCGTTCTTAATCTCTACCCAGGCGTCGACAAGCGAGGCACGTCCCATTCGGAGGGCTTTGACTTCGGTCCCCGAAAGTACCATGCCGGCCTCCCACGTATCTTCAATGAGATAGTCGTGGCGAGCCTTCTTATTGCGAGCAATAGTTTTCTTCGCGTCCGAGGCAGCCTTACGCTTCTCGGATTCGGTAGGCTTTGGTTTCTTCCATTCCTTCGGCATAAGCACCCCCTCAGTGAGAAATTACAGGAGAACTATTGTCCTACAAGTAATCCAGAGGTTCAACATCAGCACCATTGCGCATAACGGACAGGTGCAAGTGGCAGCCGGTGGCGTATCCGGTAGCACCAACCCAACCCAGAACCGTATCGCGTCCAACGTGCTGACCAACATAAACATTGGTGGACTGCATATGAACATAGGCGGTCGACATGGACGCGCCATTCATCATCCCGTGGTTCACGTAGACCACGTTTCCGCCAGCCGTTTCAACGGTCACAGCGGTGACAACACCTTCGGCAACCGGATAAATTTCAGTACCACAGTTTGCCGCAAAGTCGGTCCCGTTGTGATAGCGAGAGATCCCAAGGACGGGGTGGACGCGCCACCCGAATGGTGAAGTCACAACCAAGGGAACGGGAAGCGGGCTAGAGAAGTTCGACGAGGAGGTGTAGCGCCTATTCTGGCGGCGATTCTCTTCATCAATTGCTGCAAGCTTCGAGGTCGCATCCTGGTACTCGCGCTGCCACTGGCCAAGTTGTTCTTCAGCCTGAGCCTTCTGCGCATCCCACTGGGCGCGTTTTTCTTCCGAGGTCTTCTTCAGTTCGTCGAGCTCGCGCAGTTTCGTTTCTGCAGTGTTCTTTGCGCTCTCTGCTTCTTCCGAGGCCTTGCGTGCCTTCTCCTCCAGAGAAGAAATTCGCGAGGTGACGGCGTCTTGTCTGCTCTGCTGGTTACGCGTCACTGCCTGCATATCCATTGCTTGGCTGAGTGCACTGTCTTGAGCGCGTGTCATCGCATCCGCTGCAGCTGCACGATCAGCAATCTCTTCAGTTCCTGAAGAGGACAGCGCGATCAGAAGGGGCGAGCTCACTCCCCCTGACTGATACATCTCGCGTGCCAATGCACCCACAGCTTTTTGAGATTCCTCTTGCTGTTTGCGTGCTTTCTCCATCGCTGTATTCAGGCGAGCAACCTCGGCCTGAGCTGCATCCAGTTGTGCCTGCGCAACGTCATGCTCGCGCTTGGCGCCCTCGTAGCGTTCATTCGCAGTGTCAAGCTCAGCCTGAGCAACGGGGATCTGAGCATTCGCTGTTTCAAGGTCTAAGTAGACCTGGGCGAGCGAAGCATCCAAACCCTCAAGGTTGTTGCGAAGCTCTTGCACGTGCTGCGCGGACTCGCGCTGAGCCTGGGCAACGCGATCACGGTCTTCATCCGCAAAAGCGGGTGGTACCAGAGCCAGCGGCGCTGCAACAACAAGCAGCGTCACCGCACTGGTAAGTCCCGTTGAAAAACCGTGAGAACGCGTCTTTGCCATAGGATCAGATCTTCGTGTACTTCGCGAGTGAGAATGCGGATGCCGACAGCGCAAGGAGCACCGCAGCAACGATGAGGATCGGCGACATGATCCACACTTCGCGCATGCCAATAAAGTTCGTCCAACGGAAAGCCTGCGCAAGCCACTGATTCACCAGGACGTGAACACCGACGAACAGGGTTCCCACTGCCAAGAGAGCACCGACCACCGCAGCAATCGCGCCCTCAATCATGAAGGGAGCTTGAATGAACAGGTTTGAGGCACCAACCAGTCGCATGATGGAGGTTTCGCGTTCACGGCTCATCGCGGACAAGCGAATGGTGGTCGTAATAAGCAAGACCGCGGCGACGATCATGACGCCCGCCAAGCCCAGCGACAGGCCTCGGGCCTTGCCCAAAACCTGGAATAGGGGCTCAACAATCTCACGCTGATCCTTGACAACGGATACACCAGCTGAACCGGTAAATTCGTCTCGAATAATGCTGAATTGCTCGGGATTGACCAGCTTGACGCGGAAAGAAACCTGCATCATGTCCTCGGTCGTCCACTGCCCCAGCGGAGAATTACCGTAGATCTTCACGAAGTTCTTGAAGGCCTCAGCCTTTGACTCTTCGTAGACGTCCTTAACGTAGGGAGCCAGCTCTGCAGAACGGAGCTTATCGCGCACCGCCGCAATCTGTGTTTCCGTTGCCTCTTGGTTATTGCAGCTCGGAGTCTGGTCATTGTTGGCACACATGTAGATCGATACTTCGATCTTGTCGTACCACTGGCTCTTCATTCGTGAGACCTGCATCTGCGAAAGGCCTGCGATACCCACAAATAGCAGGGACACGAAGGTCACGATCACCACGGCAACAGACATCGCGCGGTTTCGCGACAGACCCTTGCCAACTTCCGAAAGAATAAAACGTAACTTCATTACTTCACCGCCCCATACACGCCGCTGTTCTGATCACGAGCAACCGTTCCATCGTGCAATTCAATGACGCGCATACGCATCTGGTTCACGATTGCGGCGTCGTGCGTTGCCATAACAACCGTGGTCCCATTGCGGTTAATACGATCCAGCAAACGCATAATTCCAAGCGAGGTATCTGGGTCCAAGTTACCGGTCGGCTCATCTGCAAGAAGCAACTCGGGACGGTTCACCATCGCGCGCGCAATTGCCACACGCTGTTCTTCACCGCCGGAAAGCTCATGGGGAAGACGCTTTTCTTTACCTGCCAAACCGACCAGTTCCAGAACATCGGGAACCTGGGTTTCAATGGCATGGCGAGGCTTACCAATGACCTCCATCGCCAGAGCAACGTTCTCATATACGGTCTTTGAAGGCAGCAAACGGAAGTCCTGGAACACGGTCCCGACCTGACGTCGCAGCTTAGGAACCGACCAACGCGAGAGTTTACCCACGTCATGGCCAAGGACCCACACCTTTCCTGACGTCGCACGAATTTCCCTCATGGTGAGCTGAAGGAAGGTGGACTTACCGGAACCGGACTTTCCCACGAGGAAGACGAACTCTCCGCGCTTCACTTCAAGGGAAACATCATCTAATGCCGGACGCGCACCAGGCTGATACACCATGGTGACGTGATCAAATCGAATCATGAGCCGTCTCTGATTGGGGTTATGGTCCCTTTTACCCTATGCAGCTCGGGCCTCAAAACTTAGGCGACACGCGCAAAAGCCCGGGCTAGGCCCGGGCTTTTCGCATCAGTCTTGATTCTGCTGGTTCTTACGCCAACGAATTCCGGCGTTGATGAAGCCGTCGATATCACCATCGAAGACGTTCTGAGGATTGCCGGATTCGTATTCGGTACGCAGGTCCTTCACCATCTGGTAGGGCTGCAAGACGTAGGAGCGCATCTGATCACCCCACGAGGCCTTCACATCACCTGCGAGTTCCTTCTTCTTCGCCTGCTCTTCCTCGTGGCGCAGCACAAGAAGGCGAGATTGCAGAACTCGAAGAGCGGCCGCGCGGTTTTGAATCTGCGACTTTTCGTCCTGCATCGAAACGACAATACCCGTCGGGATGTGGGTCATTCGAACGGCGGAGTCCGTCGTATTCACCGACTGACCACCGGGGCCGGAAGAACGGAAGACATCGACCTTCAGTTCGGACTCGGGAATCTCAATGTGGTCCGTCGACTCGATCAGAGGAATAACCTCAACAGCAGCGAAAGAAGTCTGGCGACGCCCCTGGTTATCGAAGGGGCTGATACGCACGAGGCGGTGGGTGCCGGCCTCGACCGAAAGGGTTCCGTAGGCGTAAGGGGCTTGGACCTCAAAGGTTGCGGATTTCAAGCCAGCTTCTTCTGCATAGGAAGTATCCATAACCTTCGTCGGATACCCGTGGCGCTCTGCCCAGCGTAAGTACATGCGCAGCAGGATCTCAGCGAAATCTGCAGCATCCACGCCGCCAGCGCCGCTTCGGATGGTGACGACCGCGTTGCGCTCATCGTATTCACCGTCAAGAAGAGTGCGGATCTCAAGGGCGGACATATCGTCCTTCAATGAGGCAAGGTCAGATTCGGCCTCGGCAAAAATATCTTCCGCGTCCGCAGGATCGCTCTCAGCGGTCTCACGGGCCATGTCGACAATCGCCTCGAGGTCGTCAATGCGCTCTTCCATTGCCAGAACACGATCGAGCTCGCTCTGGCGGTGCGACAGCTGTGAAGTCACTTCCTGCGCATGCGCGGGGTCATCCCACAGGTCAGGAGCGGCTGCCTTCTGCGACAGCTCCGCGATTTGGGCGCGAAGACGCTCGGGCTGCACAACGGCGGAAATATTTTCCATCGTCGTACGCAAGGACTGGATCTCTTCAGAAAACTCAATGGCCACGTCTAAAGGGTAGCCGATTCATCTAATTATTGACGAGGCCGGGGCCGGGTGAGGGACAATCACTCCCCTCACCCGGCCCCGGGCCGCGCCGTTATTTCATTGTATGAACGCCTCTACAGCGCCCCCGCCTGCATTCAGACGATTGCGTCCAGCAGTTCAGGAGGCCAGCTGGCCAGAAGGCAAGAGCCACGCCTTTTCGGCCTCGATTCCCAAGCGCACATACTGGCCTTCTTCAAGAAGGTCCTCTGCACGCGGGTCGGAGACCACACACACCAGCGAGCCAAACTCGGTTTCGATCTCGTACTCAACGGTTTCACCGTAGAAGATCGAGGTAACAACTTGGCCCAGCGAACCGGTCAGTGTCGCAGGCTTTTCATCGGTTGCAGCGATACGCATGGATTCAGGACGAACCAGAACAACCAGGTCATCGCCCGAGCGAACGGCCTCCTTTGCGCTCTGGGATGCGTGGACGTTGAGCTGCTGGCCCAGAGCCTCAATCTGAACCTTGCCGTCCTCGCCGACCTCACTGGCCTTTGCGGGAACAAAGTTCGCACGACCAACGAAGTCAGCAACAAAAACGCTGGCCGGGTGCAGGTAGATTTCCTCGGGGGTATCCACCTGTTCGATTCGTCCCGCATTCATGACGACAATGCGGTCGGACATTGCCATTGCTTCAGACTGATCGTGCGTCACGTACACGGAGGAAATCCCCAGACGCTTTTGCATCCGACGAATCTCCACGCGCATCTTCACACGCAGCTTTGCATCCAAGTTCGACAAAGGCTCATCGAAAAGCAGAACCTTCGGACGCACGACCATCGCTCGGGCCAGTGCAACACGCTGCTGCTGGCCACCGGAAAGTTGGGAAGGAGCGCGATCCGCCATCGCGGTCAGGTTCATTGCCGCAAGTGCGATATCAACCTCTTCCTTAATTTCCGCTGCGCTCTTCTTTCGCAGATGCAGGCCGTACGCAACGTTCTCACGCACACTCAGGTGAGGGAACAATGCATAGGACTGGAACACCATGGACATGGGGCGCTTGTTCGGCGGAACAACCACCATGTTTTCGCCATCGAGCATGACCTGACCTGAAGTCGCGTCTTCGAAGCCCGCGATCATACGCAGGGTCGTGGTCTTGCCACAACCCGAGGGTCCCAGAAGGGTGATGAATTCACCGGGGTGAATATCCAGGTTGATGTGATCAACCGCGGTGACCTCGGAAGCGGTGTTCGAGAAGGTCTTGGTCAGCTCCACCAGGGACAGGCGGCCGGGAGCATTTGTGTCATTCGTATTCGACATGGGTCTTTCCTTTGTCAACAATTACATGCCCGCGCCATTGGTGGCGGTGACAGATTTATCTCGAACAAGAACATTTGTTAGGCCGATAACAGCCATCACGATGACGATCAAGATCGTGCAGAAGGCAAAAGCGTTACCGAAACGGCCCGCATCAACCTCAGCAAGAATCTGAGAGGTCATGATCTTCGTCTTAGGAGTCGTGATGAAAATGATCGGCGACAGCGTCGTCATGGATCGCGCGAATGCGTAGGTCAAGCCAGCGATGAATGCCGGACGAATCAGAGGAAGCGTCACCTTCATAAAGGTATGCAAGCCCGATGCACCCAAGGAGGTCGAGGCCTCGTCAATCGAATGGTCGACCTGGTGGAGCGAAGCAATACCGGAACGCTGGCCCGAGGGCATCGAACGCGCAACGTAAACCATAATGATCGCCAGGGCACCACCAAAGACCGCGGAACCACCCGCGAGCGCGGGCATCAGCATCAGTTTTCCGCCGACAATGATCGGCTTGTTATAGGTGATGAGGTAACCAATACCCAGAACCGTACCGGGAACAGACAGGCCGAGCATGCCCAGGAAGTCCATGAAGCCGGCCGAGGCCTTGAGACGCACGACCACCAGCCATGCAACAACCATGCCCAAGATGCCAGCGATGGGCGTTGCGATCAGAGCCAAGATTGTCGTGTCGATGATGGCATCATTGCCGATGCCCGAGAGCACGTACTTGAAGTTCTTCAGAGTGAAGGTGTTGTCCACACCCAAAATCGAGACGAATGCTCCGACAATAACCGTTGCGTAGATGGTGACAACAAAAGCTGCCAGCAGCAAGGTTGCAATTCCCAGCGGGATTCGCGCCTTCATTGAGCGAACCATACGGACCTTGCCGGTCGGCTTGCCCGTCACGGTAACCGTTGAGGAGCGTCCTGACCAGTAGCGCTGTAGAAGGAAGACAAGTAGCGCAGGAACCAGAAGGATCAATGAGTATGCCGAGCCCGCAGCCGTGTTGTATTCGCCGTTAACAGCGATGTATGCGCGCGAGGCCAGAACGGTGAAGTCGCCGCCGATGACCAGCGGGTTCGCCAGGTCAGCAATGGCCTCGACGAAAAGAAGAAGGAAGGAAGCGGCAAAACCGGGGACGAGCATCGGAAGCGTGACGGTACGGAAAATTGTCCACGATGACGCGCCCAAGGAAGCGGCGGCCTCTTCCATCGCCGGGTCAAGGTTCTTGAGCATTCCGAGCATATTCATGTATGCGACGGGGAAGAAGGAAAGAGACAAAACCAGGGTCAGACCTGAGAGGCCATAAATATTCCACTGTTGTCCCAGAACCTGCGTCGAGATCAAGCCGTTACGACCGAACAGGGTGATCACCGATGTTGCCACAGCGAAAGGCGGCGAGACGATCGGGATCATGCAGATCAGGTGGAGGATCTTCTTACCCGGGATATCGACTCGCGCTTGCACGTAGGCGAAGAAGAAACCAGCAAGAGTGCCGATCAAGCCAACAACCAGGCCCAGAACGATCGTGTTCAGAGCAATCGTTCGGTTCGTTGTCGAGCTGGCGAAGGAGGTCAAAACCTTCAGGCCATCAGTTGAGAAGGCTCGCGCCAAGATCGTGACCAGCGGCAGCAAGACCAGAAGGAAGAGAACTGCTGTAATGATCGCGACGATCGCAACCGTCACAGGGTCGCGTCGCACCTTCGTTCGTTTTTTCTTTCCCGAGGCCACGGCTTGCGCCTGCGGGGTTTGTGCCCCTTGGGTGCGTGGTGGCGCAACTGTCTCCACTGACATTGGCTATCCGATCTCTCCAAGTACCCGCGTAACGCGGAAAAGCCCCTGTTAATGCGCACGTCCTTCAGCGGACACGCGATGAAAGAGGGAGGGGATGGAACAGGGACATGGAAAGAACCATCCCCTCCCTATGCGCCACTACTGGCGCGGCTTTGCGGCAACCTCTTCATCGAAACGCTTAGTCAGCTCGGGCTTTGCGGCCGCTGCTGCAGCGAAGTCGTAATCGATCAGGTTGATCTCATCGAGCTTGGCCATCTTGTCGTTGGTCTTGGCGTTCGGGTTGGTCAGAATCTGGTTCGATCCAACGGTCTGGCCAAGGTTCTGAGCGTCAGCCGAGATTGCCCAGTCGATGTACTTCTTGGCGGCCTCGGAGTGCTTCGAGTTCTTCACCAAAGCGACGCCACCGATCTCGTAACCGGTACCTTCCTTGGGGAAGGAAACAACGAGGTCCTTCATGCCCTCATCGCGGTACTTGACGCAGTCGTGAGAGAAGACCAGGCCCACTGCGACCTCACCACGTCCTGCGATCTGACCGGGGGCAGTACCGGACTTGGTGTACTGCAGGACATTTGCGTGCATCTTCTTCATGTAGTCGAGACCGGCATCCTCGCTACCGCGGAGAACAACCTGGGTCCACAGTGTCGTGAACGCAGTTCCCGAGGTCGAGGGGTGCGCCGTGGAAACCTGGCCCTTGAGTTCGGGCTTAAGAAGGTCATCCCAAGACTGAGGAACCTGGAGGCCCTTTTCTTCAAGAACCTTTTGGTTCGAGCAGAATCCCAGAACACCGACGTAGACACCGGTCCAGTAGTGCTTCGGGTCCTTGTACTTATCCGGGATTTCCTTAGCAGTGGGCGAATCGTAGGCCTCGATCAGGCCCTTTTCTGCAGCTGCACCGTAGCCGTCAACCGGACCACCATGCCAAACATCAAACTCTGGGTTGTCCTTCGCGGAGTCCAGACGAGCAACGGTCTCACCGGAGGAAAGGCGAACGTAGGTTGCCTTGATTCCAGTCTGTTGAGAGAAGGTCTCTGTCCACTTCTGGCAGAGGTCTTCCATTGCGCCACAGGCAACGGTAATGGAATCCGAAGATCCGCTTTCGCTGCTACCTGAGGACGGTGAGTCATTCACAACACACCCGGAAAGTGCTAGTGCACCCGCCGCGCTGAATGCTGCAAGGGAGATGAAGCTCTTCTTCATCAGATTCTCCTTTGAATCGAGGGTATGCACGGCGCTGTCACTAGGCTCGTGCGCTCTTAACTTCATTCTTACGTGAAACAGAACACGAAAAAGGCGCGCTTAGTAACGAGCGGTAACTGATCTGTTACCGAAGATCCGGCATCGTGTACCCAACCGAGCGAACCGATTGGATCAGCTCTCCCCCACGATCCCCAAGAGCGCCTCGCAAACGATAAGCAGTCATCTTGATCATGTCTTTCCCGCCGGAGCTATCCTGCGTTTCCCAAACAGAGTTGAGAAGCTCTCGGTAGCTCACAGGCTCTCCAATATGTGAAGCAAGGAAATCCAAGAAGCGTCGTTCTGTCGAGGACAACTCCACCGGCACACCGTCGACATAGACTTTCCGGTCACGTCGATCGATACGCAAAGGACCGTTGGACACAACGTCGTTGGGGTCTTTCTTGCTTCGACGCAAAAGGGCCTGAGCACGAAGAGTCATTTCCTTTGGGCTAAAAGGCTTCGTAATGTAGTCATCCGCACCGCTTTCAAGTCCCTTGATGCGGTCAGATTCTTCAGAAAGCGCCGTAATCATGATGATCGGAACATCACTCATCGCTCGGATTCTTTGAGCAAGCGAAATCCCTGAGATCACGGGAATCATGAGGTCAAGAATGACCAGGTCGTAGTAGTGAGTTGTAAATTTCTCCCAAGCCTTTGCCCCATCGCTTGCGGTTTCTACAGTTATTCCCGCAGTTTCAAGGGCGAATTTGATAATCATGAGGATCTGGGGCTCATCATCAACAACTAAAGCCTTCGCGCTCATTGGCCCTCCTCAGGCAGGAGTGATTGATCGCCACTTCGCATGGTACGCGGAATAGTCAGATAGAAGGTTGTGCCTTTGGAGGAAACCGTATCAACCAAGATCGTGCCACCGTGAAGTTTCAGAATCTTTTGCGTAAGCATCATCCCTAAGCCCGTTCCAGGTCGGAGCGATCCTCCGGTATCAAATGGGATGAAAAGACGCTCTTTTTCTTCCTGGGTCATTCCGCGACCGTCATCAACGATAGAAATGGTGACGTCTTCATCGAAAGCTTGTACTGTCACGACAATCGAAACATCATCGCCCGCATGACGGGCTGCGTTATTAATAACATTGGCAATCGCCTGCCCCATCAAGCGCGGATCCAGCGACATATAGATGGGTGCTCCGTGGTTTTCCAGACGGATGGGCGAGGAATGAAAACGCCGCATCTGCGCGACATTTCTACGCACCAATTCGCGCATTTCAACGCGTTGAAGACGAAGATTGAATAAATCAGATTCCAGGCGCACTTCGGCCAGAAGATCATCAGCCATTTCGACGACCTGGTGCGCATTTTCCGCAATGGTCTTCGCAAACTTCATTTGCACGTCATTCATAGGTCCAGCCGAACCATCAGCAAGAAGTTCTGCCGCTCCCCTGACAACAGTTAATGGAGTGCGTAATTCATGGGAGAGCACCGCTGGACCGGCCATGTAGTCCTGGTGGAGTTTACGTAGTTGTTCTTTCTCTGCACGCAGGCGCTGAACGTCTCGGCGCATTCGTAGAGCAAAGATGATCGCAAGAGCGGCAAGGAACCACGACAGCACGATAGCTACTATGGCAACTAATTGCATTGTCCTGCTCACCTTTCCATTGCACTCTCAACGATATCCCCACCCGGTCACGAAATGCGGATAATAAAGTGTAAACACTCGCTCATTTCTTCTCTTCTGAAGCTTTGATCGGGTGGCGGATGATCGTTTTGAGCTTGCCAGGCGCCACTTTGCTCGCGTCTGAAAGATAGATTTCGTGGTGACGCCGCTCTTGCGTCAGGTCGATCGAGTATCCGCACTCACGCGCATGGGCGTGCATGGCCTCGCGCGAGACAAAGTCAGGCAGCCGGATAACGGCAATCCAGCTAAAAGTCTCCTTGCGTGTGTAATCAGCGCCTTCAACGCCGTCTTGCCACCAGAATCCCTCGAGTGGCGGTACGACGAAATCGACATACCCGTCAATCTGACGGGAGCCTTTCTTACTCATCTTGATCGTGTAGGAAATGGCGTATAGGACAGAAATTGCCCTTTGGTAAGCACCCTCCACATCATTAGGGTCTCCACTACCGCGCACAGCGACGAAGTGCATCGGTGGAACTTCAAGGATGCTCGGCCCTTTCTTAGGCGCGTAGAGTTCCTTGATATTCCTTCTTAAAATCAAATGCCATCTCAGACTCCGGGTGAGCTCAACAGTGAGGACTATTGGCCATCATTGTTACAGGTGATGGAAGCGATCACACAAGGAATGCGGCCGTCAATAACGGTGTAGGTAACGTTCCGGTATCCCAATTTTTCAAAGAAAGCTCGATAGGAGTCCACATCGAATTGTTCCTTGAAGTGAACGCCGAGCCTCGCAAGAATCTTCGGGATTATTCCTTGTTTGCTTGGCCGACGCTTGACGTAAGTCGGCACGACGATGATGCCTCCGGGGCGGGCGACTCGTTCAAGTTCCCGCATGACAGCACCAGGATCGGGAAGCAGATGGATGACATTACCTGCGATGACGACATCGAAGGAATCGTCCGCGTAATGCAACTTTGTGATGTCAGCTCTTTCGATTGTGACATTGCGATATTTCGCAAGTTTCTTCCGCGCTTGTTTGAGCATTCCCTCAGAAAAGTCGGTAGCGACCAGCCTCTTGCATATTGGTGCAAGGAAGGTACTGATCGCACCGGTTCCGCAGGCGCATTCAAGGACCTCGTCTTCGGGGCCAAGCAGCTGAGCGACTGCGACGCCTGTTCCGTCGTACACGCCGCGATTAAATGTGTTTTCGAAGAAGTCATAAAGGGGCGCAACCCGATCCCAGAACATCACTGAACCTCCGCATACCCATTGCCCGCGCTTCATTGCGATATCGAAAATGCTACGCGCGTCCAACATTTCACACTAGGCGCAAAGGAAACTGCTCTGTTTCGTTGAGCGCACTCCCCCGCCTTGTACAGGAAAGGGGCTTCACGCCCACCGGCGTGAAGCCCCTGAAACAACCAGCGAATTAGATCAGGCCCTGAGCAACCATCGCATCGGCAACCTTGATGAAGCCGGCGAGGTTTGCACCTGCAACGTAATCGCCAGGGACGCCGTATTCGTCCGCGGTAGCCAAGCAGTTCTCATGAATTCCCACCATGATCTGGTGCAGCTTCGCGTCAGTTTCCTCGAAAGGCCACTGCGTACGAGCCGAGTTCTGCTGCATCTCGAGTCCCGAGGTGGCCACGCCACCGGCATTCGAGGCCTTGCCGGGCGCGTAAAGGACACCGGCGCGGCGCAGCTCATCAATGGCCTCGGGAGTGGTGGGCATGTTCGCGCCCTCCGCAACCATCTGCACGCCGTTATGAATCAGGGCCTCGACGCCTTCAAGACCAAGCTCATTCTGGGTAGCACAGGGAAGAGCAACGTCACAGGGGACCTCCCAAATCGAGCCTTCTGAGAAGAAGTGCGCGCTGGGACGCTCGGCGGCATAGTCACTGACGCGACCACGGCGAACTTCCTTAACGTCCTTCAGCAGATCGACATCAATTCCCTCTTCGTCAATGACAAAGCCTGAAGAATCGGAAACCGCAACGACCTTCGCGCCTAGTTGCTGAGCCTTTTCGGTCGCATAAATCGCCACATTTCCCGAACCGGAAACAACAACGCGCTTACCCTCAAAGGAATCTCCACGCGCACGAAGCATTTCCTGGGCAAAGTAGACCAAGCCGTAACCTGTGGCCTCGGTGCGGGCAAAGGAACCGCCCCAGGTCAGGCCCTTGCCGGTCAGAACACCGGCATCAAAGCTATTGCGAATACGACGGTACTGGCCGAAAAGGTAACCGATTTCGCGGCCACCCACACCAATATCACCGGCGGGAACGTCTACGTTGGGACCAATATGACGCTGAAGCTCAGTCATGAACGACTGGCAAAAACGCATGATTTCGGCGTCAGACTTACCCTTGGGGTTGAAGTTTGCGCCGCCCTTTGCGCCTCCCATGGGCAGGCCGGTCAGAGAGTTCTTGAAAATCTGTTCAAAGCCAAGGAACTTGATGATCGACAAGTTCACCGAGGGGTGGAAACGCAGGCCACCCTTGTAGGGGCCAAGCACGGAATTGAATTGAACGCGGAAGCCACGATTCACGTGAATGCGGCCCTGATCATCGCTCCAGGGAACGCGGAACATGAGCTGGCGTTCAGGCTCAACAATTCGCTCGAAAATCGCCAGATCCTGGTATTCGGGCTTGCGGGCAACCAGAGGAGTCAGTGTCGAGAGAACCTCGAAGACTGCCTGGTGGAATTCACCTTGGTGGGGGTCGCGCGCTACCAATTCATCGAAGACCGATGCGAGCTCGCGGGGAAGCTGGGATGTATCGAACTTTTCACTCATGTCTTGATCATGGCACTGCTCCGGTTTATTTACCTTTTCTTTTCCAACATATGGACTCTGCATTGCGCATGCCCTGATCACAGGCGTGCGATACCCGCCACGAAGGCTAACGTATTTGGTGCACTTGGATGCAATTTAGCCTTCTCTCGATGCGCCTGCCCCGCTGTTTTCGCCCAGCACATTAAGGTCTAAACGTGACTCGATCTAAGACTCCCTATGAACTTGCTGCCCTTGCAACAGTTGCGGTTCCGCGGCTCGAAGTAGCCGGACTGCGTCCTCCGCAGTTCAGCGATGAGGTCCTTTCAGTCACCGGACTCATTGATACTTCAGGCGATCGCTGGATGGTTGTCTGCCCACACGACACTGTCGGCGGGCTGGACATGGAAGCCCAGAACGCGGTTCTCGAGCGTTTGGGGAAGGCTCACGATTTCTCGAAGATCCCCTTTGAGGTTCCGCGTCCCGCTGGTTTCACCCGCACCCCAGAGGGTGATCGAGTCATGGTCCACCGCGATCTGGGTGGGCACGTCATGGAAACCTCGGATTTTGACGATCCGCACTTGCTGCCCGCATCCTTGGGAAACGCATTGGCCTCACTGCACAATCTTCCCGAGCTGATCTACACCGGCGTCAATCTTCCGGCTTATTCGGCAATCGAGTGCCGTGACCGCCACCAAGCCGTTTTGGACGAGGCCGCGCAGGAAGTCGTCATCCCCGCGAACTTGTGGGATCGCTGGGAAGAGTCGCTGGAGAATTTGTCTCTGTGGCGTTTCCTCCCCTCCCCCATTCACGGTGATCTTTCTGAGACTTCAATTCACGTTGACCACGGTCGGGTCTGCGCGCTGACGGGGTTCTCATCTGCGCACGTTGGTGACCCCGCGGTCGATATCGCCTGGGTTTTTGCGCGTGCCTCGGATGAGTTTTTAGAGCGCTTCCACGAGGCCTACCAGCAGACTCGTTCGGAGAAGGACCTGCACCTCTTGGAGCGCGCTGAGCTTCTTTCCGAGTTGGCCGTGGTGCGTTGGTTGGTTCACGGACTGCACAGTGGGGATTCCGATATTGTCGACGAGGCGCGAGCCATGTTGGCGGAGCTCTCGGCAAGTGTCGGAGAGAGTACTCCCAAGCGCACGGAAGAGCCCGCGAAGGCTGTAAGTGATTCCTCGACTGCTGAAGAGAAGTCTTCTTCACAGAGCAAGGACACACCCCTTCGGACATCTGAGTCGACTCCCGAGAGCCCGCTCGCTACCGAAGCAACTCGAAGCGATGCATCCACCGGCACAAGTGAAGGTCATGCTCGTCCTCACTCCGGTCCGATCAGGCTGAGTGCCCACACCTCAAAAGCTGATTCTGAGGGTGCTTCTGAGCAGGCGGCCGAAGCGCCAACCGAGCACATCGATATGAGTGCGATCCTGCCTACTCACGAGTAGATCCAGGCTCTGCATTATTTCTCAGATTTTTTACTTTTCTACGCGGTACTCTGCGTACGCTAGACGGACGCCTTCAGCGTACAGTCGTTCCTTCCTCCACTGTCCGTCAGTGCTAGCTGGGGTTTTTCTTCTGGAGTTCGGTGAGCGCCTGAGTCAGCTGGGATTCAAGCTGATCGACGGGTGCACCGGTTTGAGTCACGATGTCATCGATGCTGTAGCTAATGGGGCCCCTGAGGAAGCACACTTGAGCCTGCACTTCATTGGGAGAGAGACCTTCGCGCTGCGCCCAGGCGATACGGTAGAGCTGAAGCTGACGCGCGTAGTATTCCCACGTTGAAAGCGGCGTGTTCTTCCCAGGAAGGTGCGATGTCTTCCAATCAATGACGATGTATGTGCCGTTGGCATCTTTAAATACCGCGTCGATTCTTCCTTGAATAGATATTCCCGCGAGCGTAAGCGCAAAGGGCTCTTCGATCGCAATGGGTTCAAGCTGTTCAAGGTCTAGCGAATGGAAGTTCTCTTGCATCTGAGCAAGCAGCTGTTGATCAGAAGCTTCCAATGCTTCGCTGCCTTCCACGGGTTCGTCCCACAGCTCACCGGTACTGAGGTGAAGTTCTTTTTCAACCCATTTGTGGAAGATTGTGCCAAGCACGGAACTTGATTGAGGTTCAACGGGCAAAGGCCTGCGGATATTGTTAATCCACGTATCTGCCTTCCCAATCAAGTCTGAGATCCCAGTGGCACGAACGCGATCAATGCGAATATCAAGCGCCGAATGAAGAGCCTTTTCTCGTTCTTCAAGCAGTAGCTGGGTGTCGTGAACCAAGGGGTTGTCGCTGGCTTCCATGACATCTGCTTCGCCTTCGCTCTGATCTATGAGAGCTTGAACGCGTGCAGCGCTTTCAATAACCAGCTGGCGTGAACGTCCTGGAAGGATTGGATACTGTCGCAGTCGAGCATCGACCTCGATAAGCTGTTCAGATTCCCAGTCTTCGTCAGGTCGCGCGGCGATCTGATGAGCATCTAGATCAAGTGCGTTCACTGTTTCCATGAGATAGCGGGATGGATCGCGCGGTTTCAGGCTTCCTGAGTCAAACCAAGAACCGCACAGGAGCAGATCGTGTCGCGCTCGAGTCCATGCGACATAAGCCAAACGTCGTTCTTCGCATTCGTGGTGAATTCCTTGGCGATAGTGGATGCTGTCTTTATTTGTTTCCTTGCCGGACTTTCCCTGCATGTGGTTGTTGAAGATACTCATCGCAGTCGTCCGCGAACTTGTTGCTTCAGATGCAAGCAGATCGAAATATGCTGCTATTCCGATCTCCCCGTACTCTTCGGGGACGATCTGGGGAAGGTCCGAGTAATCTCTGCGCACGGGATAGGGCAACTCTGAAAGAGAGTTAAACCATTCTTTCGCTCCCGGAGGGTCCTGCTTCCAGTCTCTTGGCGAGGCGCTGTGGTTAGGGAAGCGCGAATCTTGTAGGCCAAAGACCACGACCGAGTCCCATTCCAATCCCTTTGCAGAGTGAATCGTCAGTAATTGGACGGCATCGGTTCGAGTGGCACTGGTAGGGATTGGGAGTCCTTTTTCTTCTTCCTCTGCGACTGCTAGCCATGTAAGGAATCCAGACAGATCAGCACCTGCGACCTGTGCTTCGTAGTCAGCCGCGATATCAACGAAGGCATCAAGCATTTCCATTCCCCCATCACCAAGGGGGTCGGACATGATGGCTTCTCTGAGTCCAAGAATGGACATTGCACGCTCGATTTGTTCATCAAGCGGTCTGCCGGTTCCTTGACGAATAATTTCAAGTCGGCGTGCAAGAAGCGAAAGCCGTTCATGTGCGACAGCGGTAAATGACGGGCCTCCTGAAGGCGCATGCCATCCCACAGGCGGAAGTTGATCGATGGCATCCATGAGGAAAACATCCGGATGCTCCTGTTCAGACTGTGTTCCCTGTCGAGCCCGGTATTTTGCATATTGGTTAAGAACCAGGAGGTCAGCCGCGCCAATATCCATCGCGGTAACAAGGCGCATGAGGGCTGGGGCATTCGTCGGATCTGAAGCGAGCTCAAGGGCGGCTCGAACGTCACTCACCGAGGGCTGGTCTAAGAGGCCTCCTAAACCAACAACTTGAACCGGGATATCTGCGTCTTTGAGTGCACGTTCAATCGCAGGAAAATCTGCACGACGACGACACAACACAGCGCATGTGTTCCACTTCCCTTTTTCGTCTTGGATGCGATGCTGTCGGATAAATTCGACGACACGCTCAAGTTCTTCCTGGTAGGTCAGCGGATAGCTTGCGCTGACTTTCCCTTCTCCCGCTTGAGGCCTTGGCCCAAGAACTGGAGGTTTGACCTGGGGAACCTTAATGGAGCTGCTTCCCGAGCCGTTTTCTTGCCCGATTCTGGGAAGGCCTCGCAGCGGAAGAGCAACCGCATTTGCTGCCTGAAGGATCGCGTGGTCGTTTCTCCACGCGGTAGATAGGGTGAGCTGCTTTGCCTCACGCCGGCTTGAAAATGCGGTCAAGAAGTTACTGAGCGCGGATGCCGAAGCGCCTCGCCAACCGTAAATTGCTTGACTGGGATCACCGACTGCGGTAGTCGGATGATCTGCAAAAAGAGTGGATAGGAAGGTCATCTGGATGACCGATGTATCTTGGAATTCGTCGAGAAGGACAGCTTGATAGTCGGAGCGCACCTGGCGGACAACTGCAGCATTCTCCGTGACGATTCGTGTTGCAAGAAGAAGCTGATCTGAAAAATCAATCAGACCGTGAGTGCGTTTGTAGTCTTCGAATACCCGTGCCATATCAAGGAGCAAAATCCTATTGGCATTGACGGTGATCATGGATTTGAGGGAACCGGTTGGATCTTTTCCTGCAGATTGAGCGATTTCTTCCAGCTCTTCGCTAAATGCACAGAGGGCTTTTGTTCCCTGGTCAAGAGTCATATTTTGTTCCGCGATATGACCGCTTAATGCAAGTACCGCGGCAACAATTGACGAAGTCGGTTTGTATCGTCCATCTTCTTCGGGGTACTCTCCCCTCCAGTTTTGGACGATCTCGGTAAGAATCTGAACCTGCTGCGCCTGTCCGATCAAGCGCGAGTCGGGATCTACCCCAATTGTTGCGCCATACTCGCCAAGGATTCGAGCGGCGAAAGAGTTATAGGTCAATGCCGTTGGATCGCCCTGGAAGCTACGGCCAAGATTTGATGCCAAGACCCCGAGGTCTTGTCGCATTTTGAGGCCCAGCTCCCCCGCTGCTTTCCGTGTAAAGGTCAAGCCGAGAATTCGCTCCGGCTCGATTCCGTGATGGGCAACCATGTAGAGCACACGCTGTGACATGGTGGTTGTCTTCCCAGCGCCCGCTCCCGCAACGACAAGCAGGGGCTCAAGAGGTGCTTCAATTACGGCACGCTGCTCATCCGTTGGGGGGAAATACTGGCGACTTCTAGGGGTGGCCAAACGCAGAATTTCATCAACACTGAGCCGTGTACTATCGATGCTCATTCCACACTCCTCTTTCCTTGCTCACGAGCTGGGCAGGAACGGGCGAACTCGCAGTATTGGCATGCTTCATCAGAGGGTGTCGCGATAAAAGATGGGCCTTTCATTTTCTGCCCGATCTCATCAAGCTGGCTGATCCAATCCGCCCTTGTTTCCGGGTCTAAGGGGTCTTGCGAGATGGTCCGGACATCACCGTAACCAAGATATTTGAGCTCTGCTCCTAAAACTTCATAACCCAGTTGTTCGACTGCGAGTTGATAGAGAGCGAGCTGCGGGTGGTCCGGGTCCTTTTTCGCGCCGGTTTTATTTCCCTTCTTCCCAGTCTTGAAGTCAATAATCCGAACGCCTTGGCCTTCCAATTCCATTCGGTCAATTCTTCCGCGGATGTGAACTGAAGAGATCGGAACATCGAATGGCACTTCAACTTGAACATTTCCGTTCGGATCTGCACAGTTTTCCATTTGAGTAGATTGCTCAAGGTATTCGCCGAGCGCAGATGCCATCTCTCGAAGGTGGTCCATGTGGATTTTGCTTGCCGCTTGTCCTTCATCCACGCCCATTGCACGAATCTCTTCTTCGAGCGCATCCATAACAGCGCTGCGAGGCCCGCATGGGAAGCGCTCGGCCAAGCTGTGGATTAACGTTCCATCTGCTGCGCTCTGTGTCGGCATTGAAGTACCGCTATTGGAAGCAAAGAACCAGCGAAGAATACATTGACGTGCGCTATCAAAGCTGGAAGGACTCACGGCGACACGTTGCTGCTCGTAGATCGGGCTATCCGAGCTGATCCCTCCGGCTCCAATCCAATTGCTGGGGATTGCGCTGGCGACTCCGCGTCTGGCAAGAATTGCAAGCAGACGGGCAGCAAGCTCGGATGTTTGGGGGTCATTCTCCTGCGAGGCAAGATACCTCAGCCTGGAGATATGACCAGAAAGGTCTAACGCGGGCGGGACGTCTTCAATGGGAAAACCGTCTTCGGGAATCTCGATCCCCGCGCCTTGTGCAACGAGTTCAACAAATTGCGATGGCGCTTGATCCTCATTGGAAACAACTCCAATGTGCAGTGCCTGATTCGTTCGCGAAACGGCAGCAAGAAGTCGCCGAAGTTCATCGTCTAAAACTGCCCGACGTTGGATTCGAGGATCATCAATGACCTCTTGGCCAGGGTCGGTACTACGTGTGATCTCCCCAAGAAGATCAGCGCGCAGCAAACGCTGTCGAAGCCGCAGATCTGGCCAACTGCCATCTTGAAGCCCATAAATTGCAACGACGTCCCAATGCCGCCCAACCGCCTGTTCTGGGGTAAGAACCTGGATCCCTTCGTGGCGATATGCGGTTACAGCGATGGTGTCGGTCACTACATCGGATTCGAGGAGCTCACGCGCAAACTCTGCGGCGGTTCTCTGCGGGTTTCTTTGTTGCCAGATATCCGCGACTCTAAACAGCGCAATCACCGAATCTAGGACATCATCAAAATAATCTAAATCCGAGTCGTGCGCTAATGCCCGTTTGCTCAGTTCCTCCGCTACATCTGCCGTCGCCCATGCTTCCCAGAGCGCTTTTTGAGGGCTGAGGGCTTCTACTTCTTTCCATAGCGTCGAGGCCTTAAGAAGCTTGCGCAGCTCCGTTTCCACATTCTGTGACAGAAGAGAGGGGTCCTGAAGAATGCGAGAGACCGTATCTGTACTGAGGTGCTGAATGCGCCCCTGTGCCAACTTCTGATCACTATGCGCCCACGCATAGTTGTGAAGGAGCGAACTCACATGCAGAGCATCGATCGAGATCAGATCTGAACGTAGCCAGCGATCGATCACTCCCACGCCATTGTCTTCATTCGGAATTAAGGCTTTCAGCAACGCGCTGGTCATTGAATTGGACGCAAAATTGAAGGCTTGTTGACCTCCAGCAAGGGGAATTTTGCTACGTTTCAGGGCCCTTCTGGCCTGCTGAATAAGAGATTGCGAACGAACAATCACTACCTGCTGAGACCAAGGAATGTTGTCACGCAGATAGTGGGAGCGCAGCTGATATCCCAAAGCCGCCCCCATCTGTGCAAGGCTGGCGCAGTTGTGGATATGTACCCCTTGCTCACCGAGCCGCCTTTCAGAGTTGCCAGCAAATGAGGCGTTTCTTCTTCCGACGGGTCCGCTTTGCGTAATGCGTGAGGCAAGCGAAAGGGTCAAAGCATGAAGCTGAGGAGTACCGACGTAGCCAGCCCCGCAATCTTCAATTTGAATGTCGAGGATTCTGGCCAGATCGAGATCCATATGGGCATAACCACGCTTGTATGAGGTTACTGAGAGATCCGGATTCGAGAACGCAATGATACGACTTCCCAGTTGGTGCGCGACATGAAGTAGCGCCAGCAGCGAGGGAGTGCAGTCCTGTAGGTCATCGATCAGAAGATACTGTGGAATCGGGGCAAAAATCCGTACTCCAGCGGAGTGCGCACGATCATCCCAATGGGCAAGGAGCTTGGCAGCTTGCCTTCCCAGGCTAGCCCCGTGCGCCAGCATGGTTCCTCGGTACTCCACCCCCAGCTGCGGAAGTTCGTTCCACTTCCTGAGAAGGGGTGCGAGGCTCACCCACTGCTTCATTGCGCGAATGCGACCGAGCTGCTCGAGATGCTCAGCAGTGGTCCCAGACTCTGCAGCAGTATCAATGAGATCACGTAGTTCCATCCGAAATGCCGGAAGTGAACGGATGGTGTCTGAAAGCTCTTCGGGCCACTGAATCGCAGTTTCTTCTAGCAGTTGAGAGACCATGCGATCCATGTTTGCGCCCGTCATGAGCTCAACATCACCCAGCGGTTGATCACGCGTATTTCGCCACTGCGACACGATTGAATAGGCCCACCCAATGGGGGTTCGAACCGGGCGTACCGCATTGGGAGCAAGCGCTTGTACTGCAGGCATTAATTGATCGGCACGCAAACGATCCGGAGTGAGAACTAAAAACGAGTGGTCGTTGCGCACTAGTTCAGCAACAGCAGCAAGAAGAAGAGTCGTCTTCCCACTTCCGGGTGCACCGCGAAGTACAACATCACCTTCAGTAATCTGCTTAAGCAGCAAGCGCTGATGGTCGCTGAGTTCCGGTAGCCCTGAAAATTCAGAGCCAACCGTGATACGCACCGGTGTGTTGTTCATATAGTGATTCTGACAGAGGCCACCGGCATTTGGAGACCACTTTGGGCTTCAGAGCGAAATTGAGAAAAATGTGCCCCCGAAGCGGAGGCTTCGGGGGCACATTCTGGCAGTCCTACTCAAGGTGGGAGATTAACCCTTTACTGAAGTGAATATTCCTTTTTGAATGCCTTCGTTGAAGGGACAGTGCTGTCAATCATCAGCGTAACTGGAGCAGCTGCATCGCGAAGAACATACCCTTTCACAAGGGTCATGCTTTTACCAGCTGGGAGCTCTTCCGAGTCCGCGATAGGCTCGTATCCTTCAGGCATTAGATTATCGGAATAAACTGCACTATCGAGCGCAGCCTTGTTTTGGGATACCTCAACATAGTATGCAAAAGGATTCAAACTACTTGTGTCATTATTTGTGATCTTTAATGTCACAGCGACCGTTGGCTCACCTTCCTGGTCATCTACCGACTCCTCGACCTTCTTCACCTCAATCGTGACTTTACCGTTCTCCAGCTGAACAACATCCGAGGTCGCCGCACCTTTGGAAGCTCGAGACGATACAGAAGGTGGCCTGAAGGCCTTACCATTAGCCTTCGAATACATAGCTTGGCTTCCAAAAACAACAACAATGGCAAGAATCGAAATCACCAGTGAAGTGATTGCTATACCGGAGCCGCGGTGGGCCTTATTTGGGCGCGTCTGAACGACAGCGACGATTGCCACGACTGTAGCAATAAGGGCCAGAATGAAAATTAGATTGTGAAGAATCGGAATCCAGGACAGAAGAAGAGAAATAATCCCCAACACGAGTGCGGTGATAGCAAGGGGAGATAAGGGTTTAACTACAGTTGCTACTCCAAATTGTCCTTGAGGAGGAACAGTCGAATAAACCCCCTCAACGGGCATTTCCTGAGGATAAGGAGGAAAAGACATCGTTCACCTTTCGAGTAGATTCAACTTTAAGCTTTACCGCCAGAACACAAAACAACTCGTCAACACAACCCTACCTGCTCACCACTTAGACACTAAACCGCGACGACGCTTCGACTGCCCCACAATTACGCCCTTGCAGAAATAGCAGGCCCGCTCCCCCCGTCTGCACGTACTATGGGGACACAGAAAACCATTCGATCCACAACATCTGGGAGTCGCAGTGAACATCACGATCGGTATCAACGCCAGCCCGCGCGAACTCGACCTTGAGCTGGACCTCAGCGAAGACGAACTCTTCGCCCAAGTCACCAATTCCCTACGCGAGCAGACTCCCCTGATCCTTACGGACACCAAGGGAGAGAAAACACTCATTCCTGCCCAGGCAATTTCCTACGTGCGCGTGACTGCCCCGCAAACGCACCGCGTCGGCTTTGCAATTCACTAAAAGCAAGCCGAATTAGCTGACATTATCCACCTGCGTCTAACCGCGCAGGTGGATTCCTTTCATGCGTTCTGCATGCTCAACACTCAAAGTCTGAGCAATAGCATCTGCATCTTCAGGAGAGTCTGATAATTCAGGGTGCATGAACAGGGTTGAACGCACCAATCCCAAAACCTCTCCAGCAACCCTTCGCGCCCACAACGACAGGCGAGCGGCAAGCTGCTCATCGGCCTCGAAAATCGGAGCCAAATTCTGGCGCTCCCACTCCCCCTGCTCAAGATCCCACTTTGCCCCCGCGAAAAGGTTTTTACGCGACGCAATCTCACGCAGCAGGCCACCCAAGATTCCCAAGGTCACATAGGTTTTAACCGTGCGCTCGTACCAGGTCGTCGGTCGAGTACGGGCATCCAGATCGTCATATAGCCCATCAAAAGCCTGAGCTTTCTCAGCTAAGTCAACACCGCGATGCTGACACCAGGTTTCGACCTGGGTATAGGTATCGAAAACTCGAGTGGCCATGCGCGCATGCTCGACCTTCGCCTCGAAAGTCGGAGCCTGGTCACTGTCCTTAGCCAAGCGTGTCATTGCAGCCAAAATCGAATACGCGATCAGACCGACAACGTCAGCGTCGCGATCCGGCACAGGTTCATAGGTGCGTTCCATGCACTAACACTACATCAGATAAACGTGACGGGTTCCTCCTCGAGCGATCCGCGTCAACCTCGTAGAATACAAATGACAGTGCTGACCGATCGCACGTGAGATATTTTGCCCGGGCACCTATGCCCCTTGAAGAAGAACCGCGATCGGCTGCAATTTCCAACGGGTTTTTCCCAGAACAGGTTGATCGTGACTTCACCGTCTGACTACTCTGCTGGCGTCGTACGTTTGGGCTCAATCAAAGCCCCTTCGACCCAAGAAGATGAAACCACCCCCGATATTACGAACTCGGGAAATGAAACATACGAAGCGAAGTCTTTCGCTGATTTCGGGGTCAGTGACCCCATTGTTGATGCGCTTGAAGAACGAGGCATCACCCACCCTTTCCCTATCCAGGCACTGACTCTTCCCGTCGCTCTGGATCGCCACGACATTATTGGCCAGGCCAAGACCGGTACCGGCAAGACGCTGGGATTCGGCATTCCCGTATTGGAAGATGTCATTGCTCCGGATGAAGAAGGTTACGAAGATCTTCTCAACCCGAACATGCCTCAGGCCCTCATCATTTTGCCGACCCGCGAGCTCACCAAGCAGGTGGCCGATGATCTGCGCGCAGCGGCTTCTAAACTCTCAACACGCATCGTCGACATCTACGGCGGCGTTGCTTTTGAACCGCAGATTGAGACACTCAAGCGAGGAGCAGATATCGTTGTCGGTACCCCCGGGCGCCTGATTGACCTGCTGCGCCAAGGCGTGCTGCACCTGAACGGTGTAGAGAACGTTGTCCTTGACGAGGCCGACGAGATGCTTGACCTTGGTTTCCTCCCCGACGTAGAGACCTTGCTTTCGCGCATTCCCGCGGACCGCCACATGATGCTTTTCTCGGCAACCATGCCCGGCCCGGTGATCACGCTGGCTCGCAAGTTCATGACCCAGCCGACCCACATCCGCGCCCAGGATCCTGACGATCAAGGCCAGACCGTCAACACGGTCCAGCAGGTCATTTACCGCACTCACGCCATGAATAAGACCGAGGTCGTGGCTCGCATCCTGCAGGCACGAGGCCGCGGTCGCGCAGTGATTTTCTGCCGCACCAAGCGCGCCGCTGCGCGCGTTGCTGATGAGCTCACCGAGCGCGGTTTTGCGGTTGCTGCCCTTCACGGCGATCTTGGTCAGGGTGCGCGTGAGCAGGCTCTGCGCGCCTTCCGCAATGGCAAGGTCGATGTTTTGGTCGCAACGGATGTTGCCGCACGAGGCATCGACGTTGACGATGTCACCCACGTCATCAACTACCAGTGCCCCGAGGATGAGAAGGTCTACATCCACCGCATTGGCCGCACCGGTCGCGCCGGTAATTCAGGCACAGCTGTAACCTTCGTGGATTGGGACGATGTCCCGCGCTGGTCTTTGATCTCGAAGGCACTGGGCTTGGGCGTTCCCGAGCCTTTGGAGACCTACCACACCTCGCCGCACCTGTACACGGACTTGGATATTCCCGAGGACGTTACAGGACGTCTTCCGCGAGCACAGCGCACGCGCGAGGGACTGAGCGCAGAGAAGATTGAGGACTTGGGTGGTTCCTCGCGTGGTGGCCGAGGCCGAGGCCGAGGTGGGCGTTCTTCTGCCCGCTCGGGAGGACGCGGGGAGCGTTCAGCTTCCGGCGAGCGGACTCGTACCCGACGCCGTACCCGCAAGGATGGTGATCAGACACTGAATTCCGGAAAGCAGGGACGTTCTGACCGCGGAACCAAGGGCCGAGGCCGAGGCGAGCACTCCCCCGCTCCGCGTAAGCGGGTGCGTCGCCGTAAGGGCAGCGAAGAGTAAGACTCACAATCATGCAGAACGTATAAGTGTGTGCCCCGTACCGATTCGTACGGGGCACACACTGTTTTTATCGCAGATTCTAAGGCAAGTTCTTAGGACTTCAATTCCGGATATACCGGTTGCCACATCGCTCGACGCACTACCTCAACCACGGCCTCAACATCCCGCTTGCAAGGATCTCTTTAATGTCGTCGAGGAAAGTTTTGCGTATACCGGCCTCCGAGTGAAGGTTATTCTTCAAGAATAGCGTCTTGGTTCACACCTCTATTCAGAATGCACTCCAAGAGCATACAAGCGACTTATCGACGTTTGGTTGCTCGTTCTCCAATCGCCTGGATCGCCCAGACGACAACGCCGCCAAGGACAGCAGCCGCAAAGCTTCCACAAGGGCTATGACGCTGCGCTACAGGTGGTAGTGACTCAACAGAGGAAGGTAGCGCTGCAGTTTCTAGCTCTTCTCCTGGCAGATTTTACTGATTCTGAGCGCCTTCCAGATTCTCTCGCATTAGTACCATCACCGGTGAGCCGACTAATGAAACGCTCGATTGTAGGCGAGAACATAGTAAAGAAGAACAGAACCGCTAATGCCGCTGAAAACGCAATTGCCATTGTGAACATCGGGATTGTTTCAATTGCTTGTGTTTGACATTGCTCCTTGATACACGTCCCTTCCGGTAGCGGGCGCGTGCACATTGCCCGTAGTAACGCAAACGAACTGAGCATGTTCGGTAGAAAAATACTGATGATGAACAATATGCCGCCGACACCGATACGTATTTCGTTTCGATACTTATCATTCATCACCGACAGCATCTGAAGAGCTGCGCCGACCAGGAAAAGAAACCAAATAAAGAACGCTTCATAGAGGGAAACAACTCCAGGTTCCGGATTACCGAGGAAGAAGGCGAAACCATTCCCACCTGCAAGGCGTAGTACGCCTCTAAACACCCACAAAAGAACGGTAAAATTCAGCAACTGCACTGTTAGATACAGCCGCTTCGATGCCTCGACCCCTCCCGTCCTGCAAGATCCAAAAACCGCAAGGATAAGTAGGAAGAAAAGGTACAGGGCGATATACCCCCCGGTATAACGCCCCTCATCCTGAGTCCTAATCTCTGCAACTGTTTCCCAAACACAGCAAACTATAAGAGCCAACAAACCAGCCCAGATTACCCCGTAGACAATTGCGGTACATAGCTTGCTTGGTTTGCGTCGACTCTGAACACTCATACGCAGATTCTAAATCCAACCGACATTACAGTCTTTTTTGACACGCTTCACTGACTGCGATCCGCGGATTGAAGTAGAAATTTCACTCTCTCACTTATGAAGATCCAGAGGAAAGACAAACGGATAGCGAGGAGAAATGCAACATCACCATACTGAAAACAGAAAATTAAAACACCTGACTCTAACGTTCAGCCAATACTCTTGCTCAACATATTCAGAATTCGAAAAAGGAATCAAGACCCCTAGCAGGAAGATAATTAAACCAAGCAGAACACTAATATATTCTGACTGACGCACCAACCACTAACTAACTTCACAAGAGCAATAATGCACCTAACCCCAAACAACCTTATTTAATAAGCAACAAGCAACTTCCACAAGCATCGCAATGCACTCAACTTCTCCCACAGCTTAAAACGGCCGAATTCCGCACACCAATTTTCAAGCATTCGCTTGATTACATCATATTCTTTTACTTAGCAACATCGTACATAAAGACACACCGACGCGTAATCAAGCAACTAAGTACGCAATACATGCCGCCTCCGTTAATATACGCTACACACTCCAATGGCAGAGGTTGCATAAGCACGCTTAAACCATTGATTTGTAACCCAAAACTCCTTATTGCCGACGCTTACCTATCGTCACACTCCCGAGAATATGTTTTATTTTTAAAATGTTTTCTAATCGTTGATTTCGCCGTAGATAAGAAAAAAACGATTAAGAAAAGGATAAGTAAAGATCCTAAACCAGCAAGGGTAAAATGGAATATCGGAATTTCTTGCTGACATTGCGGGTAAAATTTCTCATCAACGAGCGTACCGCACTCAATTTCCAGCAGTGTGAGCGAATTTAGAAAGCCCTGGAGAAATACGGCTGAAACTGCGAGCGCACCGCCAACGAAAGACGCATAGTACCCTAGCTTGAAATAAAAGCTCTCGAAAGATGAACACAGTATTAAGACCGAGATAACGAAAGGTGGTATCCACGATAGTATAGTCACTTCATACGGCGAAATAATGCCACTCACCGCCGAAAATGAGCGCACCGAGCCTTTAAAGCTCTCCGTCAGATCATAGAA
>CALIZH010000411.1 GCA_938028585.1 uncultured Actinomyces sp.
AAAAGTTCGACTACACGAAGGGCTACAAGTTCTCGACCTACGCCACCTGGTGGATTCGTCAGGCGATTACGCGTGCGATGGCAGACCAAGCGCGTACTATCCGTATCCCCGTCCACATGGTCGAAGTTATTAATAAGCTTGCTCGTGTCCAGCGTCAAATGCTTCAAGATCTCGGTCGTGAACCCACTCCCGAAGAGCTTGCTAAAGAACTGGACATGACTCCTGAAAAGGTTGTCGAGGTTCAAAAGTACGGACGTGAGCCGATTTCTCTGCACACTCCTCTTGGCGAGGATGGCGATAGCGAGTTCGGAGATCTGATCGAGGATTCTGAAGCTATTGTTCCCGCAGATGCCGTGTCTTTCACTCTGCTTCAAGAGCAGTTGCACCGAGTTCTTGACACTCTCTCTGAACGCGAAGCAGGCGTCGTTTCGATGCGTTTCGGTCTTGGAGATGGTCAGCCTAAGACTCTTGATGAAATTGGCAAGGTCTACGGAGTGACGCGAGAGCGTATCCGTCAGATTGAATCCAAGACGATGTCGAAGCTTCGTCATCCCTCTCGTTCGCAAGTCCTGCGTGACTATCTTGACTGAGAGCTAGATGCATGTGAGTGTGGGCCGGAAACCTGAAGGTTTCCGGCCCACACTCACATGCATATCAACTGATGTTATATATCAGTCTTCGTCGCTTTCCTTCGGAATACCGAGGGTCTCGCGAATGTGATCGAAGAGCGATAGCGATGTTGCGATTGCGCAATTGACATGCTGGAGAAGCTGCGCATCGGTTGCGCCGTGCTCGTAATCAACATTGACCTCGGTCATGATGCGAAGAGGACCTGCCTCGCTGGGGGCATAGAATGCCTTCGGCCAGATGCGGTCACGGTGCCAATCTTCGATGACGCTTGCGAGTTCATCTTCGCGTTCAGCGGGGACCTCTTCAGCCATACGTGCGGTGACCTGCAAGATTTCGTGGTCCTGCCCCATGAAGAGGAAGAAGAACGGTGCGCCGTCCCAGCGGCCGCAAACGTCATCGTCATCATCGCGGCCGTAATACCAACCCTGGCCGTCGAAGATCTTTTCGATGCGTTCCTTGGAGATGGGGCGTACTGAGTCGCCCGTTTCAGCGGAATCAAACCAACCCATAGTGACGTCCTTCCTCTCAGAGTCCCAGTGCCTTGGCAAGTTCGTTATAGAACTCTTGGCCAGTTCCCAGCGCGCACGCGATCTGTTGGTTCAGCTGTGCGTCGGTTGCACCGTGTTCCCAATCGACCGAGTTCTCGCAGAAAATGCGAATCTCGCCCTCGTCATTGATGCGATGGTAGGCCTTTGGCCAGAGCTTTTGGCGGTGCCATTCGCGAATGAACGCGCGGACCTCTTCAAGGCGCTCGATCGGAATCGAGAGGTGCCACATGGACTGAATGTGGAGAATCTCTTGGTCCTTGCCGCGAAGCATGAAGTAGTAGGTGTCGTCATCCCAGGTGCCGCCGAGATCATTATCAGAGTCGACGAAGTAGTGCCATCCGCGTTCTTTGAAAAGAGCGATGAGCCTTTCCTGAGAGATCGCCGGAGTTAGAGGAGCGCTCTCTTCCGGTTTTGGCCGTGAAAACAGACCCATGTGTATGTCCTCCTTGAAAGGGAAATTTCACCACAATGGTAAACGAATGTGATCTAAAAGTCAGCTCTGCTGGGTGGCAAACTCGCGCTCATCAATGATGTCCAGAGCCTTTGGGGTTATTGCCTCGAGGTGTTGGTTCGCATGATGAGCACAGAAGTTGAGTGTCCCCGTAGCTAAGGTCACGCGAACCCACGCACGAGCACCGCATTGATCACAGCGATCCTGAGCAGTGAGGATAGGGGGAAGGGCCTGGCGTGAATTCTCAGTAGTTACGGTATTCATAGAATCTATAAGACCATGCCGGTGCAGTATTTCGCCAAGCTTTTCCGTCTTTTCTGCCAATGGCCGAAATTTTCGTCGGAAAGGGTCACAATTTTGTGCTTTCGGTGCGTAAATACTCGATAAATTGATTGTCCTTCGTACACTATCGGGGTGAGTGAAACCCAAGCCTCAGACTATTCTGCGCGACACCTTTCAGTCCTTGAAGGTCTGGAAGCCGTCCGCAAGCGCCCCGGCATGTACATCGGTTCGACGGACCACCGTGGTCTCATGCACTGCCTGTGGGAAATTATTGATAATGCCGTTGATGAGGCCCTTGAGGGTTTCTGCGACACAATCGATGTTCGACTGCACCCGGATCATTCGGCTTCAGTCGCCGATAACGGTCGAGGTATTCCCGTCGATGAGGTGCCGGGGGTTGGTTTATCGGGTGTTGAGGTTGTCTTCACGAAGCTGCATGCTGGAGGAAAATTCGGTAGCGGTTCGTATGCTGCATCAGGTGGCCTTCACGGTGTCGGCGCTTCTGTTGTCAATGCTCTTTCTGCCCGGATGGATGTCGAGGTCGATCGTGGTGGGAAGACCTGGCAGATGTGTTTCAGGCGTGGCGAACCCGGAGAATTCGACGATTCTCGCCAGCGCACTCCAAATTCTCCTTTCACCCCCTTTACCGATGAATCTCGTTTGAAGACTGTCGGGAAAGTTGCGAAAAAGAAGACTGGTACGCGCGTACGTTTCTGGGCAGATTTCCAAATTTTCCCATCCGATGAGGGCTTTACCTGGGAAACTTTGCTGGCGCGTGCACGTCAGACGGCTTTCTTGGTGCCCGGTCTAACGATTAATTGCTTTGATGAGCGCGGGGAAGAAGTCGTCCACGAATCATTCCGCTTTGATGGTGGCGTGGTTGACTTCGTCGATTGGCTCTCTAACGACGGTGCTGTTACTGACACCTGGCATATTCAGGGTGAAGGAACATTCACTGAGACTGTTCAAGCGCTGGATCCTGAAAGCGGGCATCTTCGCGCTGTTGAAACCGAGCGTATCTGCGAAGTTGATTGCGCCCTTCGCTGGGGGATTGGCTACGATGCACAGCTGGAATCCTTCGTTAATATCATTGCGACCCCGAAGGGGGGAACGCATGTTGCGGGCTTTGAACAGGCGGTTTTGAAGGTACTGAGAAGCCAAGTTGATAAAAACGCGCGAAAGCTTAAGGTCGGTGCAAAAGATGGTCGCCCTGAAAAGGACGATGTTCTTGCGGGGATGACAGCGGTTGTGACAGTTCGTTTCCCGGAACCACAGTTCGAAGGACAAACTAAGGAAATCTTGGGAACACCTCAGATTCGTACGGTTGTTGCACGCGTTGTGGGGGATTGGCTCGAGAGTAAGTTTGCATCCTCCAAGCGTGACGATAAACAACAGACCAGTGCACTTCTTGAGAAAGTTGTCGGCGAAATGAAGGCGCGTGTCTCTGCGCGCATCCACAAAGAAATTTCCCGGCGGAAGAATGCACTTGAGACATCTTCACTTCCTGCGAAACTTGCGGATTGCCGTTCTGAGGACGTTGAAGAGACCGAGCTCTTTATCGTGGAGGGCGATTCTGCTCTTGGCACCGCGAAAGCTGCCAGAAATTCGCAATATCAGGCCCTTTTCCCCATTCGAGGGAAGATTTTGAACGTCCAAAAGGCTTCAACTGCGGATATGTTGGCGAACGCTGAATGCGCGAATATTATCCAGGTGATTGGAGCGGGCTCTGGACGGACCTTCGATATTGAACAGGCACGGTATGGCAAGGTTATCTTGATGACTGATGCTGACGTTGATGGGGCACACATTCGTACGCTGCTTCTCACTTTGTTCTTCCGCTATATGCGACCGATGGTTGAAGCCGGTCGGGTCTATGCTGCGGTACCTCCCTTGCATCGGATTGAGGTGGCGGGTAAAGGACGCAAATCTCGCGAGTTTATTTATACGTATTCAGAAGAGGAACTTCACCGTCAGCTTGCCGCTCTTCGCAAGGCAGGTCGAACCTGGAAAGAACCTATCCAGCGTTACAAGGGCCTAGGTGAAATGGATGCCGATCAGCTAGCTGAAACGACTATGGATCGGGCCCATCGTGCGCTTCGTCGAATCACTTTGGCTGATGAGGCTGCTTTGCGTCAGGCTGAAGATGTTTTTGAGCTCCTCATGGGACAAGTCGTTGGTCCTCGACGCGACTTCATTGTTGAGGAAGCAGCAGGAATTGATCGCGAGCGCATTGACGCATAGGTCAGCGACCCACTCAAGTGGGACTGAAGGCCCGTAATCCCGTAGAATATGTGCATGACTGGACTTGCGGAGCGTTTAAAACCGCCCGCGCTCGTCTCTTTTCCAGGTTCTCACCTTGGTCTGCGTTGGCGGTCTCTAATCCCTTCGGATCTTGGGGCTGTCGCTGAGCTGATTCGTCAGGTTGAGAAAGAAGATGACGCGATTTTTAGGACATCGTCGAAAGAAATCGCTGACCTGGCATTAGGACAGTGCGGTGCTGCACCCCTCGAGGTGATCGTGGGGATTGCCCAGGACCAAGGTATTGTCGCTCTTGGTTCTGTGAAGATTCTGGCCAGCCTAACAGAGGCCGCGGTAGCAATTGTTAACGCGGTGATTCACCCATCATGGCGAGGCCGTGGTGTTGGCCGTTCTCTGCTTCACTGGCAGGACGGGCGTGCACGCCAAATGCTTGTTGAGTATTTTGGCGCGGACTGTGAACTTCCAGCGTCTATTGCGAACTGGGTTGACGGTCATATGACCGATCGTCGTCGCTTGTATATCGCTGCAGGTTTTTATGCGAAGCACATGTTCCAAGTGATGTATCGCGATCTAGAGGGGTCAGAGGGCCGTGGTCCGGTACCCGATGGGCTTCATATTGTGCCTATGAGTGAGGTTTCTTTCTCCAAGCTCCATCACGTGCATTCCGAAGTTTTTGCGGATCACCCTCTCACCGAAGCTCGAGATTTTTGGTGGGAGCGTGCACTCGAAGATTACGAAGAGCGCTGGTCTTTTGTCGCCCTGAGTGATGATGGTGAAATAGCTGGCTACTGTATGTCTGGTCGTCCAGCAGAAAGCTGGATTGCCCACGGTCGTCTTGAGGCGTATATCAATACCATTGGTGTTGCGCCGGCATATCGAGGCAATGGCGTGGCCTCGGCAATGGTCTCTGCCGCGACGCACGCTGCTGCTCAAGACGGGATGAGCCGTATTGGGATTGATGCGGATATTAAGAGCCCAACACATGCGCAAGCCGTATATGAACATCTGGGCTTCCTCAATGACCGTACACGTGTCTTTTACAGTATTGATCAGTAGGGCGCGTACTCGTCAATGGCTTCATATCAAGTAGATAGGGGAGTCGAGGCATATCCTCCTTTCCCCCAGGAACACCACGGAATCGTCTGGCGTCAGCTGGGCCCTCATGACCTTCATGCCCTGAGCGCTCTATTCGCACGAATGGAGGCAAGAGATAATCCTCCCTATCGCACGGCCTTAGCAGAAGTCGAAGAAATGCTTTCTCCGGCCTCGTCTTGGTGGGGGATTGCGGCTTTTGCGACGAAAGGAATCGCGCAGGGGAGAATGGTCGCTTTCGCTCAGACACGATTGCGCTTTTCCGAGCGTATTGAATGTGTCTGTCAAGGCGGAGTTGACCCCGATTTTCGCAGAATCGGTTTAGGCAGTTCTCTGCTTGAATGGCAAATTGCCGCTGCGCGTTCAATGCTTGAGCACAATGAAGATCCTGGCCAGCGCGCGATCGTGAGTTTCGTCGAAAATTGGCAAGACGAACTTGAGAATGCGCTTAAGGACCGAGGCTTCCATTGGGAACGTACCTATTACGACCTACGTGCAAAACTTGACCCACTTCCGCAAGCGCCCTCACTGGGTTCGTATATCACGATCGAGCAGTGGAGCCCTTCATGGGATGATGAGTTGCGACGCGCAGCAAACCTTATTGCACAACAGCAAGGCCGAGCTGCTCTTACTGAAGAGCAATGGACGATGGGACGTAGTTCTTTTGCTCCTGACTGGTCCTATATCGCGGTGGATCGGCGTTCTGATCGGCCTCGGATTGCAGGTTTTACGCTTGTTTCAAAGTACGAGCAAGATTGGCCTGCGCTGGGGTGGAAAGAAGGCTATATCGACCATATTGGCGTCGGAGACGAGTGGAGGAATACCCCGGTTCTTGACGCCTTAGTGGTTGCCTCGATGCGCGCACAAGCACAAGACGGCATGGATCTTATCGCAACGGGAATTGCTCAAACCGAAGGTTCTGCAACGCTATCGATTTTTGAATATCTTGGTTTTCGAGTCGTTGGTCAGCAGCGACTTTACGCAATAGATATCCCGGATATCTCCCAAGCCTAAACCTTTGAGATATCCGGGATCACTCAGAACTCTATTGTTAGAGGACCTTTGAGAAGAACTCCTGAGTACGGGGATTTTGTGGATTCACGATGACGTCCTCGGGGCTTCCTTCTTCAACGATTGTTCCGCCGTCCATGAAGACGACATGGTCAGCCACCTCACGCGCAAAACCGACCTCGTGGGTGACGACAACCATCGTCATTCCTGCCTTCGCTAGGTCCTGCATGACACTTAGGACTTCGCCGACGAGTTCGGGATCGAGGGCAGAAGTGGGTTCGTCAAAGAGCATGAGTTCGGGTTTCATCGCCAAGGCACGAGCAATTGCCACGCGCTGTTGTTGGCCGCCAGAAAGCTGCGAGGGATAGTGGTTCAGACGATCTCCCAAACCGACTAATTCCAAGTACTCTTGGGCTTCCCGCGCAACTTCCTCCTTAGGACGCCCCAAGACCTGAATCGGGCCTTCCATAACATTCTCTAGAGCAGTCATGTGCGGGAAGAGGTTGAACCGTTGGAAAACCATACCGATTTGTGAGCGCTGACTAGCGATTTGCTTGTCTGTTAGGTCGTGCAGTACCCCCGTTGAGGGGTCTTTTCGGTATCCCAAGAGCTCGCCATCAATGAAGATTTCCCCCGCAGAGATTGTCTCTAGCTGGTTGAGACAACGCAGTAGCGTTGACTTACCTGAGCCTGATGGGCCCATGATCACGCAGACCTCACCGTTGGCGATATCGAGATCTATCCCGCGCAGGACGTGGAGGTCGCCGAAAAACTTATGGACTCCGCGGATTTGAATGAGCGCAGACTGATCTGTCATGGTGTTACCTCAATGAAAGTCGTATCTACAGACTGAGTGTCAGGATCAAATCCTTTGCCGAAGTAAGCTTCGATGTGGCTTTGGATCCACATGAGGATACTGGTGACAACCAAATACCAAATTGCAGCTGCAATAAGCAAAGGAATTGGCTGGAATAGTTCTTGTCCCTTTTGGTCCGCAACGTAGGTTAGCTCAAGAGTGTAGGGGATTGCGCTGACCAGAGAGGTGGTCTTGAGCATTGAGATGGTCTCGTTGCCAATGGGCGGAACAATCACTCTCATAGCTTGAGGCAAGATAATCCGACGGAAAATCTTCCCACGTGACATTCCCAGTGCCGTTGCCGCTTCCCATTGCCCTTTATCCACCGAGAGCAGTCCTGCGCGGATAATTTCGGCAAGGTAAGCGCCTTCGTTGAGGCCGAGCCCGATAAATGCCATCCAAAATGGTGTGAACCATTCACGAGTCTCGAAGGAAATGCCGAATTCTGTTCCGGGAATTCCCAAGCTAATTGTCTGGTAGAGAGTCGGTAGTAGTGACCAGAAAATCAGCTGCGTATAGATAGGCGTTCCACGGAAGAACCAAATATAGGCAGAAGCTACACCTCGTAAAACGGGATTTATCGACTGTCGCATGATCGCCATGGTGATGGCAAGCACCGTGCCAAGTGCCATGGATAAAACCGTCAAGACGATCGTCATCATCAGGCCGGTGATGATCATTTTTGAAAAGAGCCATTCCCACACCACATCCCACCTAAATTTGGGGTTTGTGACAAGGATGTAGGCCAATCCCAATGCCAAGAGTCCAACGATAAACGCGCTGATCCAACGACCTAGGTGGAAGACAGGTCGGGATTGGATCAACTCCACCCCGTCTTTGGTCTTTTCGGGCATAACGTGAATTCCTTAAAGATACTAGCGAGGGAATATCAGACCTGAGGGTTAATTTCTGCGGTCTTGAGTGCGCCTTGGTTCGATCCGTAGGTTGCGAGGATCTTCTCAACGTATCCGTTGTCCATCAGGTACTGGACAGCTGCCTGGATGGCCTTCGTGAGTTGCTCGTTATCCTTAGGGACGATGATTCCCTGAGGTGCAGATTCAACGACATCTCCGACCTGCTCGAGCGAACCATTAGATTGCTCAATGGTGTAGCCAATAACGGGGGAGTCAGCAAGGGTTGCATCGTACTGGCCACTGGCGACACGCACGGCAATGTCAGTTTGAAGGTCGTGAGGCATGATCTTTACAGCCTTTTCGCCCTTAGCGGTGCAGTCATTAGACAGTTGAGTGATGTAGTCGAATTGGAAGGTTCCATTCTGGACACCAACAGTTGTTCCACATACGTGCGTTGGATCAAAGTTCTTGGGATTTCCCTTCGCAACTGCGAAAGCAGTACCAGTTTCGATGAAGCTGACCATGTTGACTTCCTTCTCACGATCTGCAGTGATCGTGAAGCCAGAAATGCCGATATCGAACTTCGAACCAAGCGAAGGAATAATTGTTGCGAATTCAGCATGCTCTGTGGTTGCGCCCTTCAGGCCCATGACACGCGCAATCGCGTCGGCCATATTGACGTCATAACCAGTGGGGGTAGTGCCATCTGACTTGAAGAACTCTGCCGGTGCGTAGTCAATTGATGCGCCGTTCTTCAACACTCCCGCTTTCTTGATGGACTCGGGAACCAATGCCTCAATTTCAGGGACAGCTTGGATCGATGAGGTATCGAAACTGAGATTCGCTGCCTGAGAGGTGGATGCTGAACCGTCTGCTGAAGGCTTTTCGTCGGGGTTTGAACAAGCTGCGATACCTGCTGCGCTCAGCACCAGAATGGATGGAATTGCAATAAGTTTTGTGTTCATGATGTCTCTCCTTGAGTTCTGATGAAATAAGCATACATCAGAATGCATATTATGCATAAATCGGTAATGGGTGACTCCTCACACAAAAATTTGAGGCCTGTGAACAACTTGGTTCACAGGCCTCAAATAAAAGATCAGCGTCCGCGCAGTGCGCGCCGGTTGGGACGCATCCGGGTTGGATCAATTCCCTTGGGGATTGGTGCAGACGTGCGGTCCAGGGCGCTCAGGCGCTGGTTAACCAGAGGAACTTCGTCACGAGTAAGCGTCTTTTTGAGTGAGCGAAGTTCACGTTGAAGCTTCGCTAAGCGAACCTGTCCCTCTTCAGTACCAACCTGAATGGTGGTAACAGTGACGTTGCGCATGATCCGCTGCGCCTTCTTGCGTTCCTGCTCAAGTAGGGAGCGAACACGGGAGCTGGGACCTTCGGAAATGAGCACAATTCCAGGACGACCGATGAGGCGCCAAACGAGATCCTGTTCAGGATTTGCGGCGATCGGCTGTTGATTGGCAATCCAGCCACTGCGGATGCGGCTAATCACCATGTATACCTGGCCAACAGTCCCCTCGACCTGGGCATATGTTGCGCGTTCGGTAAGAGTCGACAAGATGATGGTCGAGATCAAAACACCGATGAGCAGGCCCAGGAGGATGAGTGAGAACCAGCTACCGTGGATAAGTGCCGCAGCTAGAACTCCAAGTGCAGTTGCGACGACCGTAACACCGATCATCAGCCATCCGATCCAAGGATAGGTACGGGCGGCAATTCGGTAAGCGTCCATCAGATTGTGATAGAAGCGCCGTTTTTTCTGGGGTGTGCTGTTTTCGCTCATAACGGGTCTATCTTAGCGGGTTTTTCGTCTGTCACAGAATGTGAAAGGGGGTGTGGGGATCATTTGATCTCCACACCCCGATTCGCTTCGCTATCTCAACGAGTTGCTGCGGCCAAGGGGACCTCTGCATCGGGTTCATGAGTGATGCGGTTACGCAGGTCGCGGCGAACGATTTCGATCGACCACATCCACACAATGTGCCCCAGTGCTTCTGAGAAGTGCTCAGCCCAACTCTGTCCGCCTTCAACCCAGGGGAATGGGGAGGGGACTGTACCCATAAGAGGCATGAGGACAAGGTGGAAGCCGATCCAGACAAGCAGACCGAATGCGGCACCTTGCCAGAGCTTAATTCCAGGGAAATATTCCGCGACAATGCAGTAGAAGAGCGCAAAGACAATCGCGAAGGAGAAGTGGATGATGAAAGAATAAATCGGGAGGTTATTGTTTCCGTTGAAAGAAACTGTTGTGTGAACCTGATCGGGGGTCATCCCGAGCTGCTCGAGGAGCATCTGTGGCGGGTTTGTTGCGTTGCGCTCGGGGGTACGAGGCGGGAAAGGAACTTCCCATCCGAACTTGACGATTGCGGAAAAGAGACCGCCAATTACACCGGTAATTGTAGCTGCGCCAATGCGACGGCGTTTGGGATCAGTCTTTTTAAAAAGGTTTTTGAACATCTTCAGGCATTTCTGTCGATACTGCAGAGTACGGACACCGAGGAGGTCGCGAGGCGACGCAGCCTCGGGTATCGGTTGACAGTCTCTCACCTTTGAACGTAGATCGCTAGGTAGTAGGCCTGTTGATGACGAGGTGAAATAAAAGTGGTGGGCAAGCCTAAGCTTGCCCACCACAGTAATGAGATCAGTGAAGTCTACAGGCCGAGTTCTGACTCGAATGCAGCTTCTTCAAGTCGGCGCTTCACATCCATGAGGAAACGGGATGCGTCTGCGCCGTCAATCAGACGGTGATCGTAGGACAATGAGAGATAAACCATTGAACGGATCGCGATCGAATCGTTGCCGAGTTCGTCCTTAACAACCACTGGGCGCTTCACGATCGTGCCCACGCCCATGATCGCTGTTTCCGGCATGTTGACCACTGGCGTATCGAAAAGCGCGCCACCTGAACCAGTGTTCGTGACGGTGAAGGTTGCACCCGAAAGCTCATCAGCACCGATCGTTGCCGAACGTGTGCGTGCAGCAAGATCGTTGATTGAACGCGAAACGTCGGCGAGTGACATTTCCTGGGCATTCTTGATGACCGGGGCCAGCAGGCCGCGCTCCGTATCTACCGCGATGCCAATGTTCTCGTGATCGAAGTACGTTACTTCCTTGTCATTAATCGTTGCGTTGAGCTTGGGGTGGAAGCGCAGCGCTTCGGTCGCAGCCTTGACGAAGAAGGGGAGGAAAGTCAGCTTGGTGTTCTCGCGCTGAACAAATGCGTCCTTTGCGCGCGCACGCAGAGCGGCAATCTTTGTAACGTCTACTTCAATGACGGTGGTGAGCTGGGCAGCGGTTGCGAGTGACTCGACCATGCGGCGGGCGATGGTCTGGCGCAAACGCGACATCTTCTCAGTGGTTCCGCGAAGCGGTGATGCCTCGCGGCCGGAGAAGACATTGTCGCCAGGGGCTGCTGCTACGGCGGTCTGAGGTGCTGCGCTCGCTGCAGGAGCTGCAGGAGCTTGCACTGCCGCGCGTGCCTTGATTGCGGCCTCGACGTCTTCACGGCGAATTCGGCCACCGATCCCAGTGCCGGTGACCTCTGCAAGCTCAATTCCTGCCTCGCGCGCAAGCTTGCGGACGATAGGCGTCACATAGCCGGTTTGGGAAACCTGTGCGGGAGTAGAAGCGGAAGACTGGGCCAGCTGGCCAGTTTCTGCAGTCTGAGCCAAGGAGGCGGGAGTCGGGAAGGGGTTTACCGGTGCAGCGGGAGCTGGTGCAGGAGCCTGAGGTGCCGGGGAAGCAGGAACAGGTGCTTGCTGAACCGGAGCCGCAGGTGCTGCTGCCGGAGCAGCGGGTGCCGCAGGTTCACTGGGGGCAGCCGAGGGAGCCTGAGCAGTAATCACTGCAAGGACAGTGCCAACCTCAACGGTCTCATCTTCCGGTACGCGAATTTCTGCGAGGAAGCCGGAAGCGGGAGCAGGAACTTCGGAGTCCACCTTATCGGTCGAAACCTCAACCAGGGGTTCATCGGTTTCAACTGCGTCGCCAACGGACTTGAGCCAGGTGGTGACGGTGCCTTCTGTTACCGATTCGCCGAGCGCAGGCATGACGACCTCGGTTCCACTTACCGGTGCCGAGGCCGACGCAGGAGCGGAAGCAGCGGGTGCGGGTTGCGCCTCGGGAGCCGGCGCCGGCGTAGGTGCGCTTTCCTGTGCGGGGGCAGGAGCGTCTTGCGGGGCCTCGGAAGCATCACCAATGAGCGCCAGCTGTGTACCGACCTCGACGGTTTCGTCTTCGGGAACAAGAATTTGAAGAAGAACACCTGCCACGGGGGAGGGAACTTCAGAGTCGACCTTGTCGGTGGAAACTTCGACCAAGGGCTCATCGAGCGCGACGGTGTCGCCCACTGACTTGAGCCAGGTGGTCACGGTGCCTTCGGTCACCGACTCGCCCAAAGCGGGCATGATCACTGCGGTTGCCATGTTCAATCTCCTTGTCGGTGACAGGTTAGTTGTGTGCGTGGAGAGGCTTGCCGGCCAGAGCCATGGCTGCCTCGCCGATAGCTTCATTTTGTGTCGGGTGAGCGTGGATGAGTGCTGCGAGATCCTCTGGGTAGGCTTCCCAGTTGACCATGAGCTCTCCTTCGCCAACCTGCTCGCCAATGCGCGTGCCAATTCCGTGGAATCCGACGATGGGTCCATCTTCCACGGAAACGAGTTTAATGAAGCCCGTTGCTCCAAGGATATTAGACTTTCCGTTGCCCGCAAGGTTGTATTCGACCGTGCGCACCTTGTCGCCGTACTTCTCGCGTGCCTGCTTCTCAGTCAGGCCAACAGAGGCGATTTCGGGTTCGCAGAAGGTTACTCGTGGAATTCCGGACTCGTCCATCATCGTGGGGGAGAGACCGGCGATTTCTTCCGCTACGAAGATGCCCTGCAGGAAGCCGCGGTGTGCAAGTTGAAGTCCGGGAACGATGTCTCCGACTGCGTAGATGTTGCCCACACCGGTGTGCAGTCGCTCGTTGGTGAGAACGAAGCCGCGCTCCATCTTGATACCGGCTTCTTCGTAGCCCAAGCCTTCGGTGACGGGACCGCGTCCAACTGCAACCAGGAGAACATCGGCATCGAAGGTCTTGCCATCTTCTGTTGCGACGTGAACGCCGGAGTCATCCTGTGTCGCGCTGGCGAAGCGGGTATTGGTGTGGAAAGCAATACCGCGCTTACGGAACGAACGCTCGAGGTGCTTGGAAACCGCCTCGTCTTCGTTATTTGCAAGGTGGGGGAGCGCCTCGATGATTGTGACTTCCGCGCCGAAGGAACGCCAGACGGAAGCAAACTCTAGGCCAATGACGCCGCCGCCCAATACGACAGCCTTCTGAGGTACCCATTCCATTTGAAGGGCTTGATCAGAGGTGATGATGCGGCCCGAAATATCCAAACCTGGGATTGAACGAGAATAAGAACCTGTCGCAAGAATGATGTTGCGGCCAACGATGCGCTGTCCGCCTACCTCAATGGTGTCAGGTGAAGCCAAACGACCCCATCCCTGGATGACGTCTACGCCGCGAGACGAAAGCAGGCCCTGTACGCCTCGGTACAACTTATTAACAATGGAATCGCGATACTGGCCGACCTTTGCCATATCGATTCCCTGGAAGCTCGCCTGGATGCCGAAAGTATCGGATTCGCGGACGGTGTCAGCAGTCTCTGCTGCGTGCAGGTAAGCCTTGGTCGGGATGCAGCCACGGTGGAGGCAGGTTCCACCAACCTTGTCACCTTCGATAAGGGCTACTTTCAATCCCAGCTGGGAGGCGCGCAAAGCCGCGGCATAGCCACCTGAACCCGCACCCAGAATGACGAGGTCGTATACAGACTCGCTCACGTGTTCCACTCCTTGATAATGAAGAGAACGGACCTTCAATGTCCGACTTAGGTCCTATTCTTCCACTAGTCACTACTTTTGTCCGTCACAAAATCGTCTACTCGGCGGTTAGACAGCACACATGTTTTCATGCAAAAAGTCGTGGGGAGCGGCGCGGAGCAACTAGTATGGCAGTGGATTAAGGAGGAAAGGTGAGCGAAGCGGTTCACGAGCAATCTCAGGATAATCGCCCACCCGCACGCGGATCGGGACGACTGATTATTGCCCTGTACTGGATTTTTAGCGTCACTGTAACTCTTCGAGCTCTTGCTGATTCCTATTATCTGCGGGAGATACCGTTGTGGGCGCGCATCATTGCGGTGCTTATTGGTGCGATTTATGTAGTTGCTGCTATTAGCTTGACGCACAATGGAAGGCGTATGCGCATCCTTGGGTGGTGCATGATCGCTCTGTGCCTTATCGGACCTTTTGCATGCGGCGTAGCTGGAGCTTCCTTGCCCTCAATGAGGCTGATGCCGAATGCTTGGAATGCTTTCGGCGCCGACTTCGCCTATCTCCCACTGGTCGTTGCCGCTATCGGTGCCATATGGATGTGGCTATCGAATCCGCGCAGGATTGTCGAAATTGCCGAGCAGGTAGAGCGACCCGGTAAGGGCATTCTTTCCTCGAAAAAATCAGAGGCCTCGGAAGAGGCGGAAGCGGCCCGCAGCTAGATTCCGTTCGGGAAACCCAGCTGACGCCAAGCCTCGTAAAGCGCAATCGATGCGGAATTTGCGAGATTGAGCGAACGCACTCCCGGGAGCATCTGAATGCGTACGCATTGAGTGATGCGGGGGTGAGTCATTGCCCATTCGGGAAGACCGACCGATTCGCGGCCGAATAGTAGGCCATCTCCATCGGCATAGTGAACCTCGCTGTAATGATCTGAAGCATGTCCAGTAAATGCCCAGATGTGTCCGGGAACTTCGGCTAAGGCATCTTCAAAATTGGAGTGGACCTTGACGTGTGCCAGATCGTGGTAGTCCAATCCTGCGCGCTTGAGCTTGGTGTCGGACATGTCAAACCCCAGCGGTTCAACCAGGTGAAGAAAAGCTCCGGTGCACGCAGCGAGGCGAATTGCAGCGCCGCTATTTCCTGGGATTTCAGGTTCAAGAAAAATGATGTGAAGCATGTCAGTTCGATGGTGTTTGGTACGTTGCGGTCAAGGTTGCGCGGGCGATGGTGTGTTCTAGGGCCTCGAATGAATACATCGCCAATGAAGTGTCGTCATCGCAGCCTAGGGTTGGAATATCTAGGGCGTGAACGGAAAAGATGTAGCGGTGGGGGCGGTCACCTGCTGGCGGCGCGGCGCCGAAATATGAATGATCGCCGTGATCCCCTCGAAGATGGAAAGCGCTTCCATCAAGTTCAAGATCGGAACTACCGGCTCCGCGTGCAAGAGATGTGCATGAGACGGGGATGTCGATCACCATCCAGTGCCAAAAGCCCGATGGTGTGGGGGCATCTGGATCAAAACAGGAAACAAAGAAGCTTTCCGTCTGATCGGGGAAGCCGCTCCACTCTAAGTGTGGTGAGATGCTGCCACCTTCTGCTGTGTGCAGCTTTGGCATGGGGAGGTTGTTGCTTAGATCTTGCGACACCACGGTAAAAGTTGCGCTGGGGGGAAGCCCTTCGTACGGGTTGGGAGCAAGAGGACGATCAAAGAGGCGCATGCTCATATTCTTTCACTTCTTCAGAAGGAACCAAAGTGGACGCAAATGAGGGAGAGGTGCATACACTAATAGAACACTTGTTCGATTGGGGTGATTTTATGAAGCGTTTATACCTTGCTCGTCAAGTTCTACGTGATACCGAAAATCGCCTGGGACTTGAGAAAAGTCAGGCTTTTTCAGATCTTTCATCGCGCTGTGTGGGGGTCTGGGAATACGGTGGGACTTATCCGCAATTGATTCATATCATTCTTTCTCTTGGCATCGAAGAGGCTTGCTGCGCTTTCATTGGAAGTGATGATTTTGGGTGGGAATACGCTTTTAAACAGGGATTGAATCTGGCGCGGTGCCTCTACGTTCCCTCCTCCTGTGCGGATGCGCAGGTAATCTCGCTTCTTCTTCCGCATTGTCGTTTGGTCTATGTGGACCGTTGTGTATTAGAGCTTCGTGATATGCGACGTTTGGGCGCCCAGGTGCGAAAAGAAGAAACAATTTTGCTGACTAAGTACCCATGGGTTGGCTTCAGTCGCCCATGGGGAGAAGACTTTGGTATTTATCAAAAGGCGGGATGATATGCGCTGTCTCATGGTGTGGATTCCCAACTGGGAAATTAATGCTTTGGTAGTCGATATTCCTCCGGGGGCTCATGGAGCAATTGAGGAACGCGGTTTTCTTAAGACAGTGACGCCCTCTGCGTGGAAATGTGGTGTACGACCGGGGATGCGCGTGTCGATGGCACGTTATCTATGTCCAGATCTGCTTATTCTTCAAAGTGACCCGCGTAGGGAATTGAACTCTTTTGAAGTAATTGTCCAAGCTTGCGAGCAATGGGTTGCAGGTATCGCCTGTGTGCGTCCGGGGTTGGCATGGGCTCCTGCAGCTGGAGCGGCTCGGTGGAGCGGAAGTGAGGAACGGCTTGCCGAAAATATTGTTGATTCGATTTCTCGATGGAGCGGATCAGAAAGCAATGTAGGGATAGCATCCGGGCCTCTTGCAAGTTATGCAGCAGCGAGGCGTGGCATTATTGTGCCTCCAGAGCGGACTCAGGAGTTTCTCGGTCATATTGACCTTGCTCAGTGTCTTCCATTATTTCCCCAAAAACAGCATGAACAGCTACAACAGGTCATTGATACGTGCCGCTCAGTGGGAGTGATGCGCGGGCATGATTTGATGCGCATGGGAGAAAGCGCTCTGTATACACGTTTTGGAAATATTGGTCAGCAGCTCTACGAATTATTTAGCGGGAAAGACCTTTGGATTCCGAAACACGAAATTCCTGTACGCGAAGTACAAGTGGATGAAGAATGCGAGGAAAGTATTGAGAATGAAGAACAGGCCGCTTTCTGTTCGCGCCGTTTAGCGCGTCAAGTCTGCGAAAAGCTTGAAAGAGAGCAGCTGCGTTGCTCGAGTATCGTGATCACTGCCCGCGATCAGAGCCATGAAATTTACGAAAGACAATGGTGGGGAATCGATGGGGATGAAGAAGAAATTGCAGATCGTATTCGCTGGCAGATTGTAGCTTGGCTTTCTTCTTCCACTACCGAGGAAGGGCTGAATCGCATCAGTGTTCAAGCCTTGCATTGCATGCCTTCAGCAGGGGTAAGCGCTCTATGGAAAACGCATCACTCGCCTAAGCGTGATTCCGCCCTTCGTAAGATTTGTGCTTATAAAGGCGAAGATGCTGTTCGCCTCCCACGTCTAGTTCCGGGCTACACCCCCATGCAAAGATCAGGCTTTGCCTGTATTGATCAAACAGCGACGAGCTCCAGTGATCTCCTTTACCCCGAAGGCGCAGTAGAAGATGCGCCCTCGAAGGTATACGCCACGCCTCTTCCGGCTTTTCTCTACGCTCACTCTTCTTTGCAAGAGCATGTGCAAGTGGCAGTTAGTGATCGTTCTACGCTCACGCATAATCCCAAAGAAATTGTTGCAGTAATTTCGGGGCGACAACACCGATACGGGGTGCTTTCCTGGAAAGGTCCATGGAGTATGCCGCGCTCGTGGTGGCAAGAGACGGCCGGGGCTATTGCTCATGTCCCCTGTACCCACTACCTCAGAGTGAGTTGTGAAAATTCCTCGGATCTTCTGCTGATGTGGGAACAAGGCTCTTGGAGCGTTGCTGGAATGTATGAAGATCATCAAGGCTAATCATTCACATGGGTTATCCTCAAAGGATGGGTACGTCACCGATTCGTCAAGCTCTTCGCGCGTGCAGTGAAGAAGATGCAGTTGCGCTTCTTGGACACGCGTTATGGGCGCAGGCGGCTCTTGCGGATGCGCGCGGTGATGTTCAGGAAATAGCCTGGAGTGATACCGAGGCTTCGGCCCGCGTTCGTGCGCCGGGCGTCATGTACCGAAGCGTCATTCGTTACGTAGATTCCTCAAAGACACATCTTCATTTGACGTGTTCTTGTTATCTTGCAGGTGCTTGTGTCCACGCAGCGGCCTTGCTTCGTCGTGCTCGACGTGAATGCAGCGAAGATCCTGAAACTCAAAATCCGGCGGGCTCAGTGTGGATGAGCGAGTTTGAAAGCTTGCTGTCCACAGATGGTGCACAAGCTATGGGACTTATTGTTGACGCTCACGATCCTGCGCAACCGGTATGGCTGATTCCATTGGTCCTAGTGCACAATCAAGAAGCTCGTCGTCTCAGTTGGTCTGAACTTGCACAGTCTCAGTGGAGTGGCCTCTTAGACACGCTTTCGCCGCATCACCTCACAAGCTTGCGACGTCTCTACCAAAGCAGTAGAAAATCGAGTGAATATTCGCCTGGCAGCTATGACGTCTCGCTGGAATCACTGGGTCGCAGCGCACCCATCTGGCTCTATGAGCTTCAGAAATCGGGGGTTGTGCTTCTGACACCACAACTCTATCGATTCGACTTTCAGATGAATTCTTTTGCTGTTGCGATTGATATGAACCTCGGCAGAAAAGGACTTGAACTCTGCTATAAACGCGAACAAATTGACCGGGCTGTTGCAACGCTGCCTTTTCCGCGACGTGCTGATGCAATGGGGCTGACCTTCATTAATGGAGGAGAAGGTGCAGTTGCAGATCCCATCGATCAAAACGAGCTGGCCCCCCTCAATGAGGTTTGTGTTCGCATTCCAATGTCTGCAATTGGAGATTTCATCAGGAATGAACTTGCCGCACTTCGTGCACACTACCGATGTATATCCTCGATGAGGACTTTCCCCTTTGATGAACTCCTACCACAGTTGCGACTGTGCCTGCGAGAGCGAAATTCACAGTATGCCCATGTGTGCTGGGCGGTGGATTACAGCTTAGAGAAGAAGCGGTTCCGCTCTTATTTGCCCCCGCAGACAAAAATTAGTCATCTGAGCGATTCTCTTGCTCGTGACTTTGATGCTGCCCACGCAGCATTACGCGCTTACTTTCCTGCGGCCTCGTTGGCGCCAACGCTTCACGAACTGATCATCCCACTTCCGCAAGTCCCCGAGCTGCTTCGTGCATTAAAAAATAGCTGGCCGGTGGATTCAGTAAGCTGGGATATTGATCAGCATCTTGAAGAGACTCGCATTGTTGACGAGAAGGTGCAGATTAACGCACAGATTCAGGCAACGGATTCTCCGGACTGGTGGAATTTGCGCGTTACTGTTCGCGTCGGAGATGAAGAACTACCGATCTCTCGCGTCCTCAGTGCGCTCTCTGAGGACCAGGACTATATTCGCCTCGATAATGGTCGTTGGCTCCATCTTGAGGGCGTCGATATCGATCGCTTACGCCTACTTCTCCGGCAGGCAGCGCAACTTCACCGATCACGTTCTCTCGATAATATTTCGCTGACAACCTCCCAATTTGGACTTTGGGAAAACTTGAGTGAGTTCGTCGATACGCGTGAAGAGGATCGGCAATGGCGAACACGCATTGACGGTCTCAGAGACTTGGCCAAGGAAGAAATAAAAGCGCCCATCGAGGATGAGCCAGGAATGCGTCCTTATCAGGCGATGGGCATGCATTGGGTTCTCAATAGAATTCGGGCAGGTTTCGGTTGTGTCCTTGCCGATGATATGGGACTTGGAAAGACCAGGCAGATCCTGGGGGCAATTGAAAAGTTTCGACGTCATACCAGCCATCCCGTTCTGGTTGTCGTCCCCACCAGCGTCATGTCGAGCTGGCGGGATGAAGCTGAAAGTTGCTTCCCAGAAATGGCGCTTTCTCTCATTCAATCAACCTATGCGCGTGACCCACAGGGATGGGATAAGTTGGATCGTGCGGATGTTGTTGTTACCTCGCATACGCTCTTTCGGATTGACTGCGAACATTGGAAAAATAGAGAGTTAGCGGGCGTCGTCATCGACGAAGCCCAAGCCGCCAAAAACCCGCGCACGCAACTGTATCGATACCTGAAAGATCTACCTGTTGCCTGGCGTGTGTGCATCAGTGGAACTCCAATTGAAAACTCTCTTGAAGATCTCTGGTCACTCATGTCTTTAGCAGTCCCGGGGCTCCTCTCAAGTCATTCTTCTTTCAACGAGAAATTCCGGCGTCCGATTGAAGCAGGACGTTCGCCTGATCTTCTCAATCTTCTACACTCACTGATTGCTCCGTTTGTTCTCCGGCGAACGAAGGAAGAGGTCGCGCCCGAACTGCCTGAGCGCGTTGAAACTCTTCTTCCCGTGCCGCTCGGTCGCAAACAACGACAAATTTATGATCGCTACCTGACCCGCGAGCGTGCACGTCTTCTTCATCTTGAACTGGAAAATGACACTCGTGAGCGATTCGAAGTTTTGGCTGCGCTTACGCGTCTTCGCCAGTTGTCTTTAGATCCTGCTCTGGTTGATCAGCGATATGACTCTGTCGGCTCGGCGAAGATCGATCTGTTGTGTGAGCACTTGGAGCAGATTCTTCCGCTGGGGCATAAAGTCTTGGTTTTTAGCCAATTTGTTGCTTTCTTGGAGCGAATCCGTCGTTCCTTGGATCAACGCGGGATTCGCTCGCTTCTTCTTGAAGGAAAAACGCGTAACCGTCATGCAGTGATCGATGAATTCCAGCATGGAGACGTGCAGGTGTTCCTCATTTCCCTCAAGGCTGGGGGAGTGGGGCTTACCCTGACTCAGGCAGATTATGTCTACATGATGGACCCTTGGTGGAATCCTTCAGTTGAGGCGCAGGCGGTCAATCGTGCGCACCGTATTGGTCAGGATCGCAGGGTAAATGTCTATCGCTTGGTTGCTCAAGACACTATTGAAGAAAAGGTGTGTCAGCTTCAGGCCCACAAACAGCTGCTTGTTGACAGTGTTGTGGGGCAAAACTTAGGAGAAGGGCGTAGTTCCACTGATATTCAGCAGCTACTTAAGCTCATCCAAGAAGAGCGGGATGAGCGCTCTTAGCTTGATCTTTTCTTGAGATAAATTCACTGCATATCGAACATATGTTCGATATGCTGATTGGGTGGGATCCCATCATTTTGCTGAGCTACACGCGCATTCGTACTTCACTTTTCTTGAAGGGGCAGATGCGCCAGAGGACTATGTTTCTTTGGCGCAAAATCTGGATCTGAGCGCTCTTGCTCTGCTTGAAGTCGATGGAATGTATTCCCTTATTCGGGCTTTACAGGCAGCGAAAGAATCTTCTTTTCCCCTTCTTATTGGCAGTGAATTAACTCTAGATTCGGGACAGTTCTCCCAATATCAATCGCCAAAAGAACCTGCTAAGGGCTGGGGGCTACCCAAGGGGTGGGAAGATCGTGGAATTCGCCTTCCTATCCTTACGACCTCGGCGCAGGGATATCGAGATCTGTGTCATCTTATGAGCGAGTACACGCTGACGCATGATGCTCAGGAAAGCCCGGCCCACGGCCTCGGCAATATTTCTCAGATGGGGGATATCCGTATTTTGACGGGAGGAAGCAGGGGGCCTCTGCGACGGATTTTGCATGCGCAGGGGCATACGCAGGCCGATCGTTTCCTTAAGGACCTCATCGCTCTATTTGGACGTGAACGTGTTCTTCTTGAGAGCGTGTTGATGCCTGGGCAAGACGATCTGGGGCGCGAGCTTGCTGAACTTGCGCAAGCTAATTGCCTGACTCTTGTCGCAAGTGCTGCTCCTGTTATGGCCTATCCGCAATCGAAATATCGAGCAGATCTTTTGTGCTCATTGAGGCAGGGGCGCAGTCTTGATGATCTTCAGTATCGACTTCCCGCACAGCACGCCTTTCTGCGAAGTGCCGAAGAAATGCTGGCCCTGCATCGCAGTGCACCTCAGGCAGTGAATAATGCCTTCGAATGTGCAAACGAATGTTACTACCCCTTATCTTTTGATTCCTTGGATCTGCCCGATACGGAAGTTCCTCCGGGAAATACGACGATTTCTTGGCTCAGGGAGCTTACCTATTCTCGGGCAGTGGAAATTTACGGTGAGCGCAGCGCTCATCCGCAGGCGTGGCAGGTTATCGATCATGAGCTGGAAATTATCGAAAAACTAGATTTTGCGGGCTATTTCCTGATTGTTCATGACATCGTCGATTTTTGTCGTCGCTCTGGGATCATGTGCCAGGGCAGAGGCTCAGCTGCAAATTCTGCTGTCTGCTACTGCTTGGGTATCACCGCCGTTGATGCGATCAAGCATCATATGCTTTTCGAACGATTCCTTTCTCCCGGGCGATCAGGGGCTCCCGATATCGATATTGACATTGATAGCGCACGTCGCGAAGAGGTCATTCAATATGTGTATCGCCGCTATGGACGACGACGTGCCGCGCAGGTCGCGACCGTGATTACCTACCGTTCGCAACTGGCCTACAAGGATGCCGCTCGAGCTCTGGGGATTGCGCCTGATAGTGTGCCTACTCGCGCTCAGCGTCGTGAGCGCTCCCAAAGCAGTGACTCATCGGCTTCACAAGAGATGCTTGGAACCTGCGCGCAGCTTCTGAGCGGTCTTCCACGTCATATGGGCATTCATTCGGGAGGCATGATTTTGACGAAGCAACCCGTGAGCGAGGTGTGTCCCATCCGGTGGGCTCGAGCAAGCGGACGCAGCGTCATCCAGTGGGATAAAGAAGATTGTGCTGATGCTGGACTGGTGAAGTTCGATCTTTTAGGACTGGGGATGTTAGGGGCACTCGGAGGCATCTTTGATTCCCTTCAAGAATCAGGCGTGCGAAATTCTCAGGGGAAGGTTCTTTCTTTATACGAACTCGAAGATGAAGATCCTCGCGTGTATGACCTCCTGTGTGCGGCGGATACAGTTGGGGTTTTCCAAGTGGAATCACGGGCACAGATGAATGTGCTTCCTCGGCTTCGGCCTCGGTGTTTTTATGACATTGTCATTGAGGTTGCTTTGGTGCGTCCGGGGCCGATTCAAGGAGAGGCCGTCCATCCCTACCTGCGTCGTCGCCGAGGGGAAGAGAAAGTGAGCTATCTGCATCCACTTCTTCGTCCTGCTTTGGAAAAGACCTTGGGAGTTCCCCTGTTCCAAGAACAGATGATGCATATTGCTATGGATGTTGCAGGCTTTAGCGCTACGCAGGCGGATGAGCTCAGGCGTGCCATGGGTTCTTCGCGCAGTATCCAAAAAATGCAGAAGCTTCGTGAGCCTTTCATGAAGGGGCTGCAGCAGCGCGGTATTCCTCAAAATATCTGCGAGGAAATTTTTACTCAGGTTCAAGGATTTGCCGATTTTGGTTTTCCCGAATCGCATGCCTTTTCTTTTGCCTACATCGTGTACGCATCGGCCTGGCTGAAGGTTCACTACCCCGAGCATTTCTATGCGGGGATTTTGTCTCATCAACCGATGGGCTTTTATTCGCCTTCCTCACTGATTCACGATGCACGAGGCCATGGCCTGCTTGTGTGCCCGCCTGACGTTAACCTTTCGGCTGAGAAAACCCGGGTTCTCACCGTCAATGAGATTGAGTGTGTCATTGGCGCGCAGGCACTTGCTGAGGCGCGTGGAGAGGTAGTCCCCGGAAAAGAGGGATTGGTTGATCCTCACGCGCGCTGGGGGATTGTGATAGGGCTTGATGCTATTAAAGGGCTTGATCGATCTCGTATCCAAAGGATTGTGCGCGAACGCCAGGATGGCTTGTATGCAAGCTTTGAGCAGCTGGCATCCAGAGCTAGGCTCCGCAGCGCTGATCTGGAAAAGATCGCCCAAGCTGGAGCCCTAGATTCTTTGGGATATGAGCGACGCGAAGGAATCTGGGCAAGCGGTAGCTTGGGTCAAGACGGAGGAGATTCTGAGGAATATCAACCAATGCTTGATGGTTTTGGCTTGGAATACCATCTTCCCGAGCTTCCGCCTTTGGACGATTTTGCCCGCATTAATCTGGACTATGAGTCCATGGGGATGTCGCCAAAACAGCATCCTCTTGAGCTTCTTCGCCCCGACATGAATGCTCAGGGGGTGACGCCTGCCTGTGGGGTCACCGCGTGTGAGAACCGTGCTCGCATCAGAGTGGGAGGAATTATTACCCATCGTCAGCGTCCCAGTAGTGGCGGAGGCGTCCTCTTCCTGAGCGTAGAAGATGAAACCGGAAGTGTGAACGTTACGGTCACTGAAAATACGTGGCGACAATTTCGCCAAGAGGTCATGGCTCCGGCGGTTATTGTCGACGGCTACTGTGAAAATCTGTATGGGACACGAAGCGTACGTGCCTTCCGTATCTATCCGATGAATACGGAGCTATGCGTGCGCTCACGTGATTTTCGTTAAAACCAGTGGTTATGCGCGCTCGCGAGGCACGTAGAGCTCAGAGAAGATTGACCAAATCACCGAAATAATCGGAATCGCAATGATTGCTCCCAGCAGTCCAGCGGTGAAAGTTCCCACCATGACACCAATACCCACGACAACGGGGTGCAAGGATACTTGGTGTCCCATGATGAGCGGTTGAAGAATATGGCCTTCGATCTGGCCAATCAACGCGATACCCAAACCAACAATTGCAGCGGTAACAATGCCCTTGGCTGCGAGAGCAACGATCATGGCAAGGATCATCGCTGTTGGAGCACCAATAAGCGGAATGAAAGCACCGATGAAAACCAAAATTCCCAGCGCAGGAGCTACGGGGACTCCCAATATCTGCAAGAAGATCGCTGCAAATAGACCATCTGTTCCAGCTACCAGCATGGTTCCACGTGCATAGCCGGAGAAGGTTGCCCATCCTGCTTGCGCTGCACGGTTTGTCACCGCTCGCCGGTGATAGGGAAGAAGCGCGACAAACCATGACCACATCTGGCCACCGGAGTGCAAGAAGAAAATCGTGATGAAGAAGGAAAGGACGAGGACCGAAGCAACGACAGCCGCACTCGATACATTCGCCACAGTCTCGCTGAGCAATCCCGACCAATTAGAGGCAAGGAATTGCTTGCCTTGGTTCATCAGGGTTTCATTCAGATGAGTGAGATCGTTGATGGGGATTTGGAAAGGGAGCTTGAGATGGGAAACCAGATCAGAGACCTTAACAAGCCCGTTTTCGACCTCGACAAGAAGGTTTGGCCATTGGCCAGCGATCGAGGTAATCACCAGCGTCATGAGTGCGACAAAAGTGCCGATAAAAGCCAGAAGAGAGGCAAAGACAGCTAGCCATCGATTCAACCAGCGGCTGAGGAAATTTGTCAGGGGATTCAATATTGCGGTCAGAAGAAGTGCAATAAAGATCGCCACGAAGACAGGGGTGGCCTGAGCAATTGCAAAAACCACTGCAGAGATGACAATGATGACGCCAATAATTGCCCACGAGCCTACTCCCGCTTGGGCAAGCCAGCGGGGTACAAGAGGCTTACGGGTCGTGCCGTTGAGAACTCGGCGGCTACTTGAGGGGGTGCGCGTAGGCGGGGTCCACTGGACTCTCGGCGGAGCCTGGTGGTGTCGAGGCGTCGCCTGAGTTCCGCTGCGCGCCTTGAGACGTGCAGCAGTATGCGATCCCAGTCGTTGGGCTCCTTGGGAGAGAGAAGTGACAAGCGCCCGTGAATGACGAATCAGGCGCGTGCTCTGGCGCTGAGGCTTCTCAGTCATTCTCGTCGCTCTTCTGCTCTGTTGCAGTATCGCCAGGGGAAAGGCGCTCACTTACTGCTGCCGCGGCCTCGCCGATTGCTCTTTGAGCGCTTTCAATCATTCGGTTTGCGGGGTCAAGAAGCTGTTCCTTGACCTTGCGACGCATGACTTTACCCAGCGGATTGCGTGGAAGGTCAGTGATGATCGCAATCTGGCGCGGAAGGGCGTAGTGAGAGACATATTTCTCGGCCCATGCGCGCACCTGTGCCAGGGTAATCATCGGCGCGTCATCTTCCAAGATCAACGCTGCGGTGACCTCTTCGCGCGCTTCGCCCGCGGGAAGTCCAACCACTGCAACATCCTTGACGCCGGGCATCGAGCGAATTGCTGCTTCGACCTGCGAAGGGTATACGTTGAAGCCACCCGAAAGGATCAGCTCTTTCTTGCGATCGGACATCACAAGGAAACCATCCTTATTGATCGCAACGTCGCCGGTACGTAGCCATCCGTCTTCAGTGAAGACGCGAGCAGTTTCTTCGGGCGCATCAAGGTAGCCACTGAAGACCTGAGGGCCTTTAACGATGATCTCACCGGGAGTGCCGTCTTCAACATCGATGCTGGGGTCTTCAAGGTCGACCAAGCGGACATCGGTCGAGGGAAAAACGACGCCCAAAGCACCGTGGTACCGGTTATCGGCAAGGGGCGAACCGGCGATAACGGGAGAGGTTTCAGACATCCCGTATCCCTCGATAATCATCCCATCGGTTGCCTCTTCCCATTGCTGAGCCAAGGTCTTCGAGAGTGGCATCGCGCCGCAAATCGACCACTTAATCGTCTTCAGAGAGATGTTCTTTTCAGCAGCGCGATTCATTACGCGTTCGAACATCGGGGGAACTCCAACAAAGAAGGTCACAGGTCGGCGCTTATGTGCTTCCAATGCCAAATCGACATCGAACTTTGGAAGGAGCAATTGCGTGGCAGCAAGATGAACTGCCGCGCACATGAAGAAGGTCAATCCATAGGCGTGGAAGTAGGGCAATAGTGAGTAGAAGGTTTCAGCACCTTCGTGAAGCTTCCATACCCACATGCGACATTGATTGACATTCGTTCCAATGTTGCGGTGAGTGAGAGGAACTGACTTGGGAACGCCATTCGTGCCACCGGTATGAAGGATGACCGCTAAATCATCACCGGTTGCTTGGGGAGTATCAGGATGAACCAGTCGTGCATGAGCGACTGCCTGATCCCAGGAGCGGGCATCTTTAGGACGCGCGGCACGCATTTGTTCGCGAGTCTGCCGTGCTCGTTCAATTGGAAGGCTTAAGAGCATTCGTTGTGAGCGTGGCATCCCGGCCGAGATATCGACAGTGAAAATCGTATCCAGCGATTTATCGCCCTCGCGAATAAACGCGTCAACCGATTTTTCCCAGACGATTGCGACTTTTCCGTGGTGGCGATCGAGTTGCTGGTGGATTTCTTCAGCGGGCGCTAGTGGATTGTGCTCTGCAGCGACGACACCAATGCGCATGCAGGCATAGAAGGCAACTAATGCCTGCGGGCAGTTGGGAAGACAAATGGCGCAGACATCACCGCGGCGCAGGCCGGTCTCGATGAGTACTTGTGCGGCTCGCAGCACCTGCGCATAGAGCTGAGCGTAGGTCAGGGTAGCGCCAAAGTAGTCGACTGCAATGCGTTCGGGGTAAAGCCGCGCGGAGGTCTCCAGAAGAGTGATCAACGATGTATCCGGCACCGGTACCTCTAGTGGCGTTCCCGGGTCGTACTGCCTGCGGGATTGCAATGTGAGGTCTGAAACCATGTCCACTCCTAGTAGAAAACTACTACTTACGTTAGCGTAGGTTAGCGCGCCCGGCGCCTGAAAAACGCCCAAGCATTTCCTCTTTAAATGCTGAGTATTCGCCGTTGTCAATGGACTCTCGAATGGCATCAACCAAGCGGACGGTGAACCACTCGTTGTGAATCGTTGTCAGCGTCGAAGCCAGGATTTCCTTCGCCTTAAACAGGTGGTGGACGTATGCGCGGGTGTAATGAGTACAGGTATAGCAACCGCAGCCATCGACCAGGGGAGTGAAGTCACGCTTGAAGCGGGCGTTTGTAATATTGAAACGACCGTCGGGGGAGTAGATTGCTGCATTTCGCGCGACGCGAGAAGGGTTCACGCAATCAAAGGTGTCTGCGCCGGCCTCGACGCCACGGAAAAGATCGTCGGGTTCGGAAATCCCCAGAAGGTGGCGAGGGCGATCCTCGGGGAGCTCAGAACTCACCCAAGAGACGATTGTTCCCAGATTTTCCTTCTGCAGTGCGCCGCCAATACCGAAACCATCGAAGATCTGACCGTTAACGTCCATCTCAGCCAAGGTGCGAGCGGCATGTCGGCGAAGATCCTCGTATTGCGCTCCCTGCACAACGCCCCAGAGCTGTTGGTAGGGCTTTCCGACGCGCTCGTTGGTGAGACGCTGATGAATCGCCAAACACTGACGGGCCCATTCATGGGTACGTTCAAGGGATTCTTCTTGATAGAAACGAGGGTGAAGCAGCGAGGTCAGCTCATCGAAGGCGAACATGATGTCCGAGCCCAATTCGTGCTGAATACTCATCGAGACTTCGGGGGAGAAACGGTGCTTTGAACCATCGATGTGGCTAGAGAAAATTACTCCCTCTTCATCGACAACAGCACGTGAAGCTTTGACAGCTTGCTTATTGAGCTTGGGATCATCGAAGCTTGCTTGACCGCTGAACTCGGCTGAAAGCACTTTCTTAAACCCTGCGCCTAAAGAAAGAACCTGGAAACCGCCGGAATCCGTGTAGGTCGGGCCATCCCAGTTCATGAAGGAACCGACGCCACCGGCCTCGTCAACAATGTCTGAACCCGGCTGCAAATAAAGGTGGTAAGCATTGGCAAGTACAGCCTGCGCACCAAGATCACGCACCATCTCGGGGGTGAGGGCCTTGACATTCGCTTTCGTTCCGACAGGGATGAAGGCAGGAGTTGAAATAGTGCCGTGTGCGGTGTGAATCCTGCCCGTTCGTCCCAAGCCTGAGCCGTAGTCAAGACGCGTTCGGCAATCGAAACCACGGTCGCGATCCGATGTAGGGAAAGGCCCGGTGAATTCAGCTGGTTTACTGAGCCAATTTGAGGAAGCGCTCATGCCAAGACCTCATCACTCTTCAGGTGCTCGACGCGGCGCACCAATGCAATCACGCGGTAGGTAATGGGTAGGAAGACAACTTCAATACCGACCTTGTAGACATAGCCGGTAACGATGTAGTTCACGAATTCCATTCCTGGGATGATGCCCGCAAAAGCGATCGTGCAGAAAATTACGGTATCGAAAGCTTCGCCAACCAAGGTTGAACCGATCAGGCGCGCCCACAGATGCTTGGCGCCCCAACGCTGCCTGATTTTCACCAAAACGAGCGAGTTCATGAGCTGGCCGACCAAATATCCACCGATTGATGCGGCAACGATGCGCGGGACAAAGCCGAGGACTGCGACGAATGCTTCCTGATTCTCGTATCCAGGACCAGCTGGAATTGACTGGACGACCCAGAAGGTCAGCGAAGCCAAGAGAGACGCGGCGAAGCCCATGATGATGACCCTACGCGCCCGTGCAAAGCCATAAACCTCAGAGAGGACGTCACCAAGAATGTAGGTGAGCGGGAAGAGGACGGCACCGCCATCGAAAACCAGATGGATTGGACCCGCATCAAGCGCCGTGACTTTCGTCGCTGCGATATTCGAAATCAAAAGGAAAGCAACGAAGCTAACAGCAACAATGTCGTACACACGAGGCTGTGCGCTGCGTTCGGCGTGCTCGGTCATCAATCTCAACTTTCTATGCGCGTGAATTAACCCCTCTATTGTGCCTGCTTGGTGCGTGAGCACGCGCGCTGGGCACCCCGTTAGAATGACAGAGTGATCAACGTTTCTCACTTTTCCTTGCGGATCGGTCCGCGCGAGCTCATTTCAGATGCTTCCTTCAGGATTGATAAGGGGATGTGCATCGGATTAGTTGGTCGCAACGGTGCGGGTAAAACAACGACAATGCGACTTCTTGCTGGAGAAGAAGACCACGGCGCCGCTCAGTATGAAGGCACAATTACACGTAACGGAACGGTTGGATATCTTCCCCAAGATCCGCGCGAAGGTGATCCCGATCAGCTTGCACGCGACCGAATTATTTCGATTCGCGGTATCGACGCGATCATTAAGAAAATCAAGCGTGCCGAACAAGAAATGTCGACGACCGAAGGGACGCGCCAGCAAAAAGCTATGGAGCGCTACGTTCGTCTGGACCATGAATTTACTCAGGCCGGAGGTTGGGCGGCGAATGCGGAAGCCGCGCAGATTGCCCACTCCTTAGGCTTAGATGATCGCGTATTGGGACAGACTCTCTCAACACTGTCGGGTGGTCAGCGTCGACGGGTTGAACTTGCTCGCGTGCTTTTCTCGGGTGCGGATACCCTTCTGCTTGACGAACCGACAAACCACCTCGATCACGACTCGATTCTGTGGCTACGCGATTGGATCAAGACTTTCCCCGGTGGTGTCTTGGTGATCTCCCACGACGTCAAACTGCTGGGTGACACTGTGAATCAGGTGTTCTACCTGGACGCTAATCGCGCGCATGTCGATATTTATCATTTGGGCTGGGCTGCATACCTCAAACAGCGTGAGGAAGATGAGAGGCGACGCCGAAAAGAACGAGCTGTCGCGCTGAAGAAAGCCGAACAATTGCGTGCTCAGGGTGAAAAAATGCGCGCACAGGCCACG
>CALIZH010000412.1 GCA_938028585.1 uncultured Actinomyces sp.
CGATGCAATTAGTTGATTACGATTTGATAACTAGTCTAAATCTTCCTTCTTCCACTGGGTCCAACGCCCTTCGCCAGGCGCCAAATCCACGGTACATTCCAGACCAAAGCCAGTGATGACGCTCGAAGATGGAGCATCAGAATCATTGTAAATAAAGGCAAGTTGCGACTTTGGATACCAAGCGACCTCAACATCAGGATTGGATGATGCAAGGACACAATCCCATTGATCTTCTCGGCGTGCTGCCCACATAATCGCGCGATGCAAAAGCCTGCTATTGACAGTCGACCAGGTCAGTCCGGCAAGGTAAACGCCCCTACCCAAGCAGAAATCATGCGCAGAGGCGCGCACGCTCCCCCGCTCCATCACAAGCACAGAAGTGTCAGGATCCGTAACTACGACATCCCCTGGGTCTTCACCGAAAACATAGTCCCCATCAAGGTCAGCAGTAATGAAATGTTCTGGCACAACCTCGTCGTAGCGGTCCTTGGACAGGGACCACGAGATTTCTTGATCCACACCCAAGATGTCCGCGAGCGCAAAAATGCTTCCGCGGCAGATGCCGCCTCTATCCGCTTGTCCTTGAGTTCCCAACGAGGCCGTGGGCTGGCCGACCCCAATAAAGCCGCCACCGCGGGCAACAAAGCGACGCAGAGTATCTTGCAGTCGCAGGTCCTCCCAGACTTCCCCTCCGGAGAAGGCGGTATTCGCGGCGCCGGCGTTAATTACCACGTCGACATCCTTCAAAGAGGAATCTCCCCCATCGATGACCTCATCGAAAGACATGAAACGCACGTCAAAAGGAAGTCCTGCAAGGGCTTCGATAACCCCCAAGTAGGTATGGATCTGCTTGTACCACAGGGCGTGGGCAACCATATGGGTCTGCCACGTGCGTAGCTTTCCCCAAGCGTTCAAAACTGCAACGCGCACGGGTGCACACGCGGGCTTTTCCCCGCCCGTGGCCTCGTGAAGAGAACGGAACTCTCCAAGGATCTCCTCCACGCGGTCGATGAACTCGGGGAACTTGAGAGCCAAGGACAGGTAACCGCCGTAGCCCATGCGATCGAGGGGACTGCGGACGATCGCGCGGCGAGCGGTGCGCCACGATTCATTGGCCTCGCCCAGGGGATCACCGCCCTCACGGAAGACATCGGGGAAGAAGTAGGGAAGGAAGCGTCCCTCGGTGTAGCGCACACCGGGAATATCGGAGATCATTCGGCAGGTTGCGGCCGAACCGACGGATCCAACAACCGCATCCATCTTGATCGAAGGGAAGTAGGGACCATAGGGCTCCATGCCGATCCAGTTATCGCCAAGGAACATCATGGCCTCGCGGCCTTCCTCGTGAACCTGACGAACCAGCTCACCCGCCTTTTGAGCAACTCGCTTGGAGGTGAAATCGATCCAGTCTTTGAAGACCGGAGTGGGAGTGCGGAAGGGGCAGTTGTACCAGCCGCCATCCACAAAGTCCTCGGGGGTTAGCGCATAGCCGTATTCCTTTTCAAACTCTTCCATCGCCGGGATCGACACCGAGGCCGAGTATCCAAACCAATCGACGTAGCGTTCGCGGCCTCGGGAATCAAAAGCCAAAGTGAAGTGGTAGAAGAACGTCGTGAAACGAACCACGTCCACTTGAGGGTTCGCTTTCAGCCATGCGGCCAAGGCATCCTTAACGTGTTCCCAGGTCCGCGGGAATGCCACATCGAAGGGACGCTCCTTCACGCGGCCTTCCTCAAGCGCCCAGTCGTTCGTCAAATAGTTGTACATCTGGGTGGAATCCCACATCTGCACGGCAAAGAAGTTCACGGTGTACACGTGGAAGGGAATGGGCTCGTGAATCGTCACCACCGCGCTCGAAGCAGTAGGCGGCAACTCTCCAACGATCGGCACGGGATCAACGACGGGTGAAGGCTCAACCTCTTGAACGCTCCACTGTGAGGGATCCAAAGCCTGCCCGCTGGTCCGATCAATGACCTGCCACCAGCGGGAGGTGTCGCATTGAGTATCAGGACGGAATTGCGCTTGGAACCATCCCTCCATGACATTGATACTCAAAGGCCCGCTTTCTGGCGCCGTATGAGGGTTTGACGAAAGGTATTGGTGAATGCGCTCGCCTTCGCTCTGATCGGCCCAGTCTTCATCACCACGCGCAGGGAAATACGTGGAGTACACCTTGGCAAATGCTCGGTCGACCCACTCGGGAAGTTCTGTTCCATCGGAGTTTCGCACTGCGTCCGCACCAAGGCGCTCAACAAGAGCGCGCACTTCGGCATCGATTCCACGCTCAATGGGAAGGGTAAGACGACCTGGCTTGGTCGATTTGTCAGTCATTGTCACTCCGATGTGTTGATTTCAGCGTCATTGCGAAGAGGTAGACAACTTCGGGCACTTATCCAGCTAGTCCTAAGTTATTTCCTTCTTGATACGATAGTACAAGCACACCGAGGTGGTGATGCATTCCCGATAACAATGGAGACACCGATGTCCCTTACTTCTGAAGAAATTAACAGCCAACCTGAGCTGTGGCGTCGAGTTCTTGACGTTCCCACTGATGCACTTCCCAAAGACGGTGAGGCCATTGCCGTCATCGGGTGTGGAACATCGTGGTTTATCGCGCAGGCATACACCGTTGCCCGCGAGCGCCAGGGCAAGGGTCTCTCTGATGCCTTCACCGCCACCGAATTCCCCTGGGATCGCCACTACGACCGCGTCGTGTGCCTGTCCCGCTCGGGCACGACAACTGAAATTATTGACATCCTGCACGGTCTGAAGGACCGAGGCGTCCCCAACGTCTTGATCACCGCTGTGGGTAATGGCCCCGCAACCCCCTACGCAGATGTTGAGGTTGTTCTGGACTTCGCCGATGAAGAATCCGTTGTCCAGACTCGTTTTGCAACCACTGCTCTTGCATACTTCCGTCACAGCTTGGGTGACGATATCGCTGCAGCTGCGGATGACGCACAGCGCGCCCTCGAGCTCGAAATCCCCCAGCGCTGGGTTGATGCCGACCAGATCACCTTCCTGGGCACCGCATGGACCATTGGTCTGGCGAACGAAGCGGGCCTGAAGCTGCGTGAAGCCTCTCAGTCTTGGACTGAGGTCTACCCGGCAATGGAATACCGCCACGGCCCGATCTCTATCGCTCAGCCCGGTCGCCTGACCTGGGTTTTCGGCCCGGTTCCCGAGGGCATGGCCGATCAGGTTGCCGCAACTGGCGCCGAATTGGTGACTTTCGACGGTGACCCCATGGCTCACCTCGTTGTTGCACAGCGTTTGGCCGTTGCTCGCGCTGAAGCTCGCGGTCTCAACCCCGATACCCCGCGCCATCTGACCCGCTCGGTGATCCTCAAGTGAGCAACTCGGACCAGAAGCTCGCCATCGGGATCGATGTCGGCGGCACCACCATCAAGGGGGTGCTCGCTGACACCCGCGGCACTGTGATTACCTCTTCCGAGGCCGTCGCCACCCCCCAGACCGGCGCTGATGATGTCGTTTCCGCGGTCGTGCGTCTGGCCCGAACTCTTCGCGAGGCCTCGGTCGATGCGCCCGTCGGCGTATGTGTTCCTGGAATTATTGACGAAGAACATGGAATTGGTATTTTCTCCGCCAATCTGGGTTGGAAAGACGCTCCTTTAAGCGAAAAGCTTTCCGAGGCACTGGGTTCTTTCGTCCCACTAGGACACGATGTGCGCTCGGGAGCTCTTGCCGAGGCCCTGTGGGGCGTTCGCCGTCCCTCCTGCCTGTATGTGGCAGTAGGGACCGGGATCGCCTCGGGCGTTGTCATCAATTCGCACCTCGCGCCGGCACCGCCGTGGGCTGGTGAAATCGGACAGATTCCCGTTCCGCACCCCGATCGCCCCTATGAGGTTGTTCCGGTGGAGCAGGTTGCCTCGGCCAGCGGTATTGCGCGCCGGGCAATCGAGGCCGGAATCGTCCCCGCAGGATCGGGGGCCCGTGAAGTTGAGGAACTTGCCCTTTCATCCAGCGAAAACGCTCGAAAGGCACGCGAGATCCTCGAGACCTCGATGAGTCTGCTGGGCGGGATTCTTGCAACGGTTTGCCACCAGGTTGGTTCACTTCCCGTCGTTTTGGGAGGTGGCCTGTGCAAAGGTGGCTCGCTTGTTTACGATCCCCTTCGTAAAAGCTTGGAATCGGGGTGCACGGTCATGCCCGCACCTGCACTGCTCTGCGCTGCTTTAGGTTCCTCGTCGCAGGCCTTGGGCGCGGCAGCTTTGGCATTCCAGAGCCATGGAATCGAGGTTGAATCATGATCTGGACCTTCACTCCCAATCCGGCTCTGGATATTACGTGGCAGGCTCCTGACCAAACCCGCGGTCAGGTTCACCGCATTACGGAGTATTCCCAGCGTCCGGGAGGGAAGGGACTGAATGTCTCTCGTGTCTTGGACCAGCTCGGAGTCCCCAACCACGCAACAGGTTTCTTGGGGGGCGCAACCGGCAGTGTGATCGCCTCGCTCATGGAGGAAATGACTTCTCTGGTCACACCCCAGTGGGTTGAGGTGCCCTTCCAAACGCGACGCTCAATCGCCATGATTGATGACACCGCCACGGTATACAACGAGTCCGGTCATGCTCTAGATCCTGATTCCTGGAAGCAGATGGGTGATCTTTTGGGAAGCCGCCTGAGCGGCGATGACCTCTTGGTGGTTTCGGGTTCTCTTCCCGGAAATAGCACTTTTGAGGTTCTCGAGCCGGTGTTGCGCCGTGTCCGTCAGATCGGTTGCCGCATCATTCTGGATACCTCAGGACCATCCTTGGTTGAGTGCGCTGCGTGGGCCGATGTCCTCAAGCCCAATCACTTGGAGCTCCTCGAGGCTACGGGCGCGTCCTCCATCGAAGAGGGCGCGCGTGCCCTTATCGAGCAGGGACCAAGCTGGGTGTGCGTATCGCGAGGCGAAGAGGGAATGGACCTCTTTTCTCGCGAGAGCCATTGGCACGCCGAGGTCGGAGTTGTCCTTCAGGGCAATCCC
>CALIZH010000413.1 GCA_938028585.1 uncultured Actinomyces sp.
GCCCCTCGGTCAGGTAGGTGCGGCTAAAAAACTCAATCGGGTCACCGTATTCGCTGCTCGCCTGCCCCTTGCTCACGTCGTGGAGGTCGGCGGCGAATTCGGACGCGGTAAAGTCACCGCGCGCCACATCGTCGTGCGGGTGAATGATTTCCCGCCATGGTTTCAGGCCCTTGCTTGCGCTTATCGACGCCGTGTTCGTGGGCTTTGACCGCTTCCGGGTCCGGTCCTCATACACCGTGCGCTGCAGGTCTTCGCGTAGTTTGCGCACGTCATTGGCGGAATCCATCGAGTTGACCGCGCGCAGCAGGCGTTCGATCGTGTCCAAGGCACGGATCGTGTCGTCAGAGTTGAATGCACCACCGTGTGCCCACTCGTTTCGGGTGTCCCGCAGCTCCGAAGCTAAGCTTTGCTGTCCCCGGGACAGTTCCCTGCTGAACTCCCGACCGTACTCAGTGATCGCCCGCAGCTGCACCTGCAGGTCGGTTTTCTCCAGCCTGCGGCGCTCCCGACCGTAACGCTGCGCATCCTGGGCGGACATCCGTTCCGGCCAGTCACTGGTGTGAAAATACCTCGTCATCACCTCGTCCACAAGGTCATGCAACCCTTCCTTGAGCAGGCCGAATGCTCTGTTGATGCGTTCCTGGTTATTAAGTGCCATGATTCATTGCGTCCTAGTCTTCTTCGAATGTGAGGGCTTCTTGATGCGCTTTCGGATGCGCCACAATCTGACGAGCCTGCTCGTTGAGGTCACCCCAGGAACTCACCAGGCCGTTGAACAGGATGGCGTCGTCGGTGTCTTTGTTTTTCTCTGCCTCGTGGAACAGGAGGAAGCCGAGTTCTTTCACCGCGTCCAGGCTGACTTTCTCCCCCACCGCGGGCAGGAGTTCCGCAACCTTGTCCACGCCGTCTTTCGCCAGCACCGCGGCCAGTCGCACGGTTGCCTCCCATACGCTCACGTGCTCGTCCGCGGCGGGATCCCACTCCTCGTTCAATTGGGTTGGCGACAGCAGCCGGGCTTTGCCGCCCTTGGCTTCGAAAATGCCGCCGCGTTGCAGCTCTGCCAGGGAGGTGTCGGAACTGCGGGCCAGTTGGTCAGCGATGCCGGAACTGTCGGCCTCCCACCCGTATTGGCGGTACCAGCGCACGGCGAACCGGGTGTCCGAATCCAGGTCGGATTCTTGCTCACCCAGCACCTCATCGAGGGTAGCGTTAATGAGCTGCAATGCATCCCGGACGCTCATGTCCGACCCGTCGGCTTCCCGCACTTTGGCGTACCGGGAGAACACGGAAATCCCTGGCCCAATGGCCGCTTGAGCCAAATCCACGGGGGCGATGGCGCCCTGCATGAGGGTGCGCAACGCTTCGGGGAGTTCGGATTTGAGTGCCGCCACGAAGGCCCGGCGCGCCACAGCCCGAGCATCAGCAGGGCGAGGCCGGCAGGCCAGAAGGATGGAAGACGCGAGGGCATTGGTTCCTTGGGAGAGCATCCGATTTTTCAGTTCGCTGCGCATGGGCCAGGTGGCGGTGATCTCCCACCCGGATTGGATAAGCCCGTCTAACAGGGTGTGCCAACCGGTAGATGATGTACCATCTTTGCCGCTGTCTTGCTGTTTGTAGGCGTAGTACACAGTCATGGGCACGTCAGGGTTGGCATCATCTTCCCGAATACGGTGGAACACTGAGTTGAAGCCTTCGATGAAGAATTTTTCCGCACCTTGTTTACCATCGTGGCGATATGGATTGGCGACCAGCTCATCGGCCTTGGGAGTGAGCATAGTTCCCACCACCGAGGGATGAATCGTACGCAATGATTTCCGCAACCACACGTAAAAGAAATCGGATAGATCCGAGTACCCAATGTTGTCATAATATGGCGGATCAGTGGACACAACTAAAGCAGCATAATCGCGTGATGTCGCACTGATCTGCCTGACTTCTCCGCTTATTTCAGCAGGTAAACGCTGAATTACTTTAGCAACTATCTTTAGTTGCCCAAGGAAGTTCCCAGAAGAATTAGATAGAACATTTGTTTCAATATAATCCCAGGTCATTGGGATTGCCTGTCGCGTAAACAAGTGTGTCACGGTATCACGGGTGGTATGCCATGTACACAGGGCATTGTTGTAGTCTGCTGTTCGGCTTACGCCCAACGCCAAATACGTCGCTACCGCATCAGCGTACATCTCAGCCCCCACACCACCATCTTCCAGTCGTTCACCAGCTGGTATGCCTGCGGCTAAGGCATCTTCGAGAATCTTGTTGCGCGCCTCGGAAACCAGGTCACTCAGGGTAGAGAGAGCCACAAGTTGGCGGTTAGTAAAAAGATCCACCCATTGTTCAAAACCATAAGCCTGAACTCGGAAACCGAGAGCTTTCTCGGGTAATTCAGATACCGGGAGATCATCAGGCCTAGGAACTTGAGCCACAGAAGTATGCTTCTCATTAGGTGATACATACACACGCCCCTTACCACCATCGGCAACAACAGCTATGAGGTGGGCGCCCATCCGCCCGGCTCGGGACTCGGCACGAATATAGCTCAGGTCAATAGGCGTTCCATCCGCAATCGACACCGCCCCTCTACGGTTGACGGTTCCGTCAGCATCGCCCTTCGGCCCATCCGCATTATGCTGCACTTCGTACTGCACTTGTCCGTCCACGACGGTGGCCTTCACCCAGGCTTCCTTGCCCTTCTTCTTGCTCAACCACCAGGAGTTCACCAATGGTGTTTCGATCGGGTTGGCGGGGTTGGGGCTGGTGACGGTACGCGCCCACTTCCACGCGATCACCGTGTGCTCGGTGCCTCCCGGGGCCATCACCTTCGGGTAGAGGTGCCCGATGCGGCGCTCCGCTTCGTCCCGCATCCACTGCCCGTAGAAACGCACGTCCTCCGCCAGGCCCTCGCCGCCCCGGTAGACCGGCTGGTCCGCAGCCCCCGGGTGGACGGGAGGGCGGCCCCCAAAGCGCGGGGGAATGTCGATGAGCGCCGTGTTGATGAGCACCGCCAGGGGATTGAGGTCCGACGCCTCAGCCCGGCAACCCAGCCTCTGGGCCTCCAGGGGGATGGACCCGCCCCCTGCGAAAGGATCGACGACGGCGGGGATGGCCCCGCCGTTGGAGCGGCGGATCTCCGCGCGCGCCTGCTCCAGCAGCGCCGTGTCTGAGCTGTTCTTCCACACCACCAGGCGGCTCATCAGGTCGTGCAGGCGGGCGCGCTCGGCGTCCTGGGCCTCCACGGTGGGGAACTCCTCGGGGCGGGAGGCGGGGTCGTCCACCAGCTGCGCGAATAGGATGGCGCGCGCCGTCGCGAGCGGCTTGCGCGACCAGTACAGGTGCAGGGTCGAGGGGTGCCCGCCGCGGATGGACTTCTCGCGCGCCGAGGCGGCGTTGATCGCCTCCAGGGGCAGGGATGTCTCGATCAGTTTCTTCTCCATAGCAATACAGCTTTCTCTACGACTTGATGCTCACGCGGGTTGTGTCCCACGCTGCCAATATGTGTTCCACCGCTCATTGTACGAGAGCGTCGTCACGGCGGGATCGATGTGTGCGAACGCGTCGTACACATACCGAAGTTGATCATGTGCGGGTCCCCGTGGACTCACACTCACGAGCGCCAACACGTGGCGCTCCTGTTGCGTACGAGCAAAAGCCACCTCATTCGCCGTCACAGTGAAGGTGGAAGCACCTTCAATACGCCCCTTGACCTCGATATACATCTGCTCACCATCGGCGCCAGTCGTAGAAATATCGAAACCTGGGTTCGAGTGCGGCATCTCTCTCGGGCTACGCCCAAGCATCCGCTCTGCCTTCATCACCGCTGCAACAGCACGTTGGTCCACTTCTGCAGTGTCACGCGCGAAAAGTGCGGAATGGCCACCAACAAGACCCGCAGGAACAATGAGCGCACGAGCGCAGAGACGCGGTGATTTAGCTGTCAACTTAACAGCCGCATCCAGCTCAGCAAGCCTCCGCTCCAAACGCTCCTCCATCTCACGAGCACGCCGCCGTGCTGATGCTGAACTGATCCTCGGTGTTTTACCAGCCAATTCCTCATCGTGTGACATAGCAGCACGGTCATACCACAGCTGAGCCTCAGCATTCAGACGATCCTCGACCTGAGTGCGGGTGCGCTGGATCTCATGATCGCGCTGCGCGTGGATCTCCTTCATACGTGGCCGAGCACCCGCCTCATACGCAACAGATTGAATCCGCTCCACCCGACCACGCTGATCAGCTACCTCGCAGGCCCGAGCATTGTCAACCTCGTCGGATCGGGGCGCATCGCAATCCAAGTAAGGGGGAATCTCGCTGACAGTTTCCGTGGTACCCGACAGCACGTAGTCGTAGTGGCGTGACACGACATGACGCAGCCCGTCCGTGATCGTTTCTTCCA
>CALIZH010000414.1 GCA_938028585.1 uncultured Actinomyces sp.
AAGGCGCGGGGCAGGGGAGCACTCGCGGCGGCGTGAGCGATGCGGCGGCGCGGCGCGCGGCCAAGAAGGAAGTGGCCCGCATTGAACGTAAGCTGGAGCGCCTGCGCGCCGAGGCCTCGTCCCTGGAGTCTCGGTTGGAGTCGTTGTCTATCAAGGTGGCGACGAACCCCTCGGCGGTGTCCGAGCTGACGAAGGCTTCGGCGGCCCACCAGGAAGTCCTGGCCGAAATGGACGAGTTGGAGGAGACCTGGCTCGAGGCAGCCGATTTGCTTGAGTGAACCGTGTTGTGATGTACTTAGGTGTTCAACTGAACAGGTGGTTGAACGAGTGGTGTTGGCCGCTCTCTATCCGATGGAGGAGGGGCGTGTTGTGAGTGGACCTGGCTTTGGGCTCGTTATCGGCGCGCAAACAAAGGCTGCGGGCTATGTAGTAGACTTCGAAAATACGCTTGTAGACATCGGAGATATGCTCGAGGAAGATCTTATCGGTCAGATTTCTAGGGTGAATGGGACATATGTGTCGATCTTGAATGAAGCTTTGACAGAATGGCGAGAAGCAAAAGATGCGCACGTTGCAGATTTGGATCGTTATGCGCTGGCGCTAATCTCTGTCGATGAGGCGCTCGTTGTGGCTGAAGAACAAGCGACTGAAGTGATCATTGATGCCAGCGTATTCGGGTGTGTTAAATGAGTGGTCATGATCTCATATTTTGCGAGTCTGCAGCGAACAATATGATCGATGATATCGAGCATAAGGCATCTAAAATGCGCGATGGAAATACGGACATGTCAGACCTTGTGGATGCTGAGCTCGCTGAATGGACGGAAAGTTCTGAGGCTCGGCAGGCACAAAAGGAGTGTGCGCAGCGCCTTAACGATCGTGCGGAGGAACTGGCCGCTGCCTTAGATTCTTTGAAACAAGCATTTGAAGACATTCGCAAGGCTGGCGTTAACGCTGAAACTCTCGCATTCGCTGCCGTTGATTAGGAGAATGTGATGACGAGTCATGATTTTGAAGTTGATCTCGAGGCATTAGCCACAGCGGTTACAAAGCTCAGTGAACTGCAAGAACGCAATAAAACCTATGATGTTGCAGACTATACCCCAAACTCTGGAATGGTTGCTGATCCTGTTGTAGTTGGGGGATTAGATAGCTTTAATACCAAGTGGGATCAGGGGCTCAACGGGATGCTTCGAGATATTTCCGAAGCAGCTGGTCGGCTGGGCAAGGTTACCGGGATCTACGCTGACTATATGGCTGCTTGTGATGAGGCAATGACCCGCGCTCGTGATGCGGCAGCTGCTATCTCCACAGAACCACTGGTTAAGGGGATTTAGTGTGGGCGTGACACATACAGGTGCGCCAACATTCGAGATCAAGGGCGATCCTGCTGCCATCCGTGAGCGGATTGCAGTCATGCGTGATCGTGCGTCCGATTTCGAGAGAATCGCGTGGTCACTGCAGGAGATTTCAGTGTCTGGCTGGAGTGGGCGTGCGGCTGAGCGTTTTCATGAACATTTCAAGCTACAGCCGGACAAGTGGTGGTGCGCATCGGCGACTTTCGGCCGTGCCGCAGATGCCTGGGAAGTCTATGCTTCGGCGCTTGAGCAAGCTCAAACGCGTGCTGCTGAAGCTAAAGTTGCGTATGAAGAGGGGATTGCTGCCGTCGAAGCGGCTCTCGCGGAACAGAAGTGGGCAGCCGAGCACCCGCGGATCGGTATATTTGGATTACCTGTAGTAGACTTTTCGTATCATCCAGAGTGGGACACGAGACCTGGTGAAGCAACGAAAGCGCAGGCTGTCGCCGATTTCGACGCAGCAGTGAGCGATACGGATGCTGCTGGTGAGACTCTTGCTCAAACTTTGCATGAACAGGCTAATCGTTCTCCGGATCCGTCGTGGGCGCCTGTCCATTTTGTGAAACGTGCAGTAGCGGGCATCTTTGATGCCGTTTGGGGGCTACTCTCCATGCAGTATGGCATGGCTTTTGAAGCCATGTGGGACTATGGACGGTACATGCTGGGGTGGATCACCTGGGATGAACTGCAAGCGAAGGAGGCAACGCTCCCCCACGAGGACATGCTTGCGCTGCGTGATGCGATTTTGGCGGACCCGGCAGGTTTCGCGAAGAAAATGGCGCTTGCTCTGCTCAATGTTGAAGGCTGGAAAGACGACCCCGGCGCCGCACTCGGTGAACTTGTACCGGCTGCAGTTCTAGCTGCGCTCACCGCTGGTGGTGGAAATGCGGCTCGGGCTGCTGCCGTGCTTGAATCCCTGCCTATCATTGGCGAAGGCATGATGCTGCGAGACATGGGGATGGGGCTAGGCACTCTTGCTCTGAAGGGTGCGGGTCGTCTTGGCATTGGCGCGGATGGGGCCATAGGAAGGTTATCGTCGCATCTGGACGACTATCTGCGTACTCACGGGATGGAAGATCTTGCCAATGAATGGAAAGAGAAGCGACTACGTGTCCCTCCTCGAAGTGCGGATGATCTCATGGAGAGAATCCCTCTGAATCAGTGGCAGCAGGGGTCGGGGCCTCCGCCAACTGAAGGATTGGTAGATGGGATGAAAGGTGGAGACCTTGCGCAACAGCGTGAACTGGTATTGGGCGTAAAGCCCGACGGGACATCGTACACTTACGAAGAATGGAGGGCGGAACACGGCCATATCGAGATTGATCCCAAGACTGGGGAAGAAGATTGGGTGATTGACTGGCCGCCGAATGATGGATATGCGGGGGAGCCGACCGTGTATTCCTCGGTCGAGGAATACATCCGTGACTTCGGTGGGGACGTGGATCGCATCGGACACCCCGGGGGCAATTACCTGGGTGCCATCGAGGACGGCCACCCCGCCTCCTTTGAAGAGCGCGCCCTGCGTCCGGATTCGGTGAACGACCGCTACTACCAGTACGAGTTCACGGGACAGCAGCTGCCCGAGGGGTGGACCATTAAGTCCGGCAAGGCGGCTCCTTGGGGTCAGCAGCCGGGAGGGGCGACGCAGCTGCAAGTTGTTGATCAAAATGGCGAGGCTGTCCCGGTATCTCGACTCGTAAAAGATCATATCTTGAAGGGAAAGGAGGATCCTGTTGGACTTCATGGATGAGTATGCAGAAGTGATGAATAAGTACACTGAGGTGGAGGTGTATAACGGTTTTAAGAGGGGGTATACGGGCCTGTCGATTACGTATGGTTTTGCTTTGCGGGATATGTTGTGGTTGGAGGATGGTGTTTATTGTTTTGATGAGGAGGAGCGTGGGAAGGTTCGGAGGGGAGGGGTGTTCAATTCTCCTTCGATCAATTTGGCGCAGAAGGTGATGCTGAACTACACGGTGTCAATCTTGCGACACGCTCTCGGGTTTGAGTGGCTCGGCTTACCGATAGAGGAAGACGAATTGCCGAGTGGATGGTCCATGGAGAGGAATAGGTTTCTGGAATACGTGTCTCTTAAGGGGCCTGATGATGTCAAGCTAGAGTTCAATACGGGTGAAGCGCGCTACTGTGTTCCGTTAGCGTGGCTTTACGACGTTTCTCCGTCTGAGCTGCTGCACGCATACATGCTTCCCGACGGCGGCCCATTGCTTCGGCGGTGGCTTGGGCGCCCGTATGTTCGATGAGAGGCTCATGTGAACGAGTATCAATGAAGTGTGTAAGTATATACACTTGCGTAAGTGAATGGAATAGAAAGGAAGAGGAAGATGGGAGTTAATCAGATCCCTGACGTTCACTCGCCGGACTTTCCCAATTCGGGAGTCTTGAAATGGGTGTCGGATGGGCCGACAGTGCTTGCCCGAATGGATAGAAGCACTGTGAAGACCTACACGAGCTTTCTTGCCTATACGAAGACATTTGGTCCCTATGTGGATCGGCTTGGGTTGCCCTATGGAAAGTATTTCTGGCAGTTGCCCGAAAATGGGAGCCCCTTTTCATTGGAAGAGCGAGCCCTAGATATTCTTGCGATGAATGATCCCTACTATCAGTATCGGATTGTGGAGTTGCCGACCGGTTTCTCTATTCGGACAGGAATTAATGTCCCGCAGTTCTCGATGCCAGGGGGAGCGCGGCAGGTGCAATTCATGCTTGGTGACTACCCGCTCACTGCGAGTGAGTGTTTGCAACTTGGCCTACTTGAAGCGAAAGGGAGTAACTGATGTCTGTGACGGCCGATCTGGTTGATTTTGCTCGGGCTAGCGGTGTGATTTCCTCGGTCTACAATGGTGATGGCATTGCGCTCACCTGGGATTCGGGGCGTAGTTGGCAGCACATTTGGGATACGAAAAATTCGCGACGCCCTCAAGCATTCTATGGTGAGAGTGAGTATTTAGAAGCGCGTGTTCCGACCATGATTAGCGACTATGGCGAGATCATGTTGAAATGGGCGATCATGCGCA
>CALIZH010000415.1 GCA_938028585.1 uncultured Actinomyces sp.
GAGGACCGCAAGACCCTCAAGCGCATCAACGTACTCATCAAAGACATCCAACGCAACGGAAACGAGGGGATTGGCAAACCCGAACCCCTCCGCTACGAGTTTTCGGGGTACTGGTCACGTCGAATCGACTCACGTCACCGCCTGATCTACCAGATCAGCGACGACGGTAAAACTCTCTGGATCATCTCCTGCCGCTATCACTACGGCCAGTAGCCCCCGCAGTTTTAAAGCAGCGCACTGCCCAGGCGGCAGATGTTATCGATGTAGTGCTTGTACCAGGGAAGCGCGTTCCATTCCTCAAGGCTGAGCAGTCGCGAAGATGCTTCGATTCGCCTGTTATTCCCCTCCAGAAGATGGACAAGATGACGATCCTGAGCCAAAAGCATTACTTCGTAATTCAAACCGAAGGATCGGTAATCCATATTCGATGAGCCGATAGCGGCAAGCTCCCCGTCGATCACCACATACTTCGAATGGAGCATATGGGGTGGCGCATAAAGATGGACATTCACTCCGGAGATCAAGAGAGACTCGTAGTACGCACGCTGAGCATGTCCTACCAAGAATTGGTCGAATTGCTCTGAAACGTAGAGGTCTACGCGGACTCCTGACATTGCCGCGCCAGTGAGTGCGGCAAGCAGGGGTTCGTCCGGGATAAAGTAGGGGCTGGCAATAGTGACATGTTGCCGAGCCTGCGACACCATCGAGATAAACATCCGAAGATTCGGTTCTGAGGGATACGAAGGCCCGGATGGAATGATCTGCATCGGTTGCCCCGTGGCGTTTTCATGTGCTTCGCCATCCCCGGAAAGATTAAGTTCTTCAAGCGAAAGCTCCTGTTTGGTGGCGTAGTACCAATCTGAAGCGAAAACAGCTTGAACCTGACGGACCACTGCACCGCTTACTTCAACGGAAGTATCGTGATATTCAATTCCCGCCTTTTGGTAGGCAGGAGTGTCATAGTCCGAGGCCACCAAATTATGTGAACCGATGAAGGCTTTCTGGCCATCAATGATGAGCAGCTTGCGGTGGTTACGCAGGTCAGGACGTCGAATGTGACCTTTAAAGATGCTCATGGGCAGCATCAGGTGCCATTCGATCCCAGACTCATCGAGCATTCGGCTGAAACCACGCCATCCGGGAATAGTGCGAAGCCCGTGATGATCTATCAGCAATCGAACTTTGACCCCGCGAGCGCAGGCACGAACCAAGGCTTTGTAGAGCGGATCAGTGGAATGATCCCACGAGGTCTGGAAGTACAGGACATTCACGTGATGAGTCGCTTGATCGACCTCGCGTGCCATCGCTTCAAAAGCTTGGTCAGTATCGCCAAGAAGCTGCAGAACACGCCCATGGCTGGGCGGGAAAGAGGTTTGCTTTTGGTTAAGTCGCATCAGTGAGGCTGTGCGCTCATCCATTCCGTCATTAACGAGGCCACTTTCACTTCCACTATCACCGCGCAAGATTCCCTTGACCAGTTGGTGCGCCGCCGGATCTGATCGTAGAGCTTTGCCCATGGCCCACCATGAACCGAAAAATAGGTACAGCGGGACGCCAACAACTGGCCACAGAAAGATCAGTAACAGCCATGCCGTCGAGGTTGATGCCCTGCGTCTTTTGGGGACTACGCCCAAGGCAATCAGTCGGATCACTAATTCAAATGTGCCGACAAGGAACCACACCCACAGGGGCGGCTGATGGGTCAGAGGCGCGGGGAGAGGCATCGCAGTTACTCCTCATCCGATTCGACTCGAAGGAATCCCCAACGAATTAAGGTGCGCACCTGCGGGAAGAGTTCTTCTTGAAGCTGCAGGGAATCGCATTCCAATAGGGCTGCAAGAGCCCCGCAGATCTGCCCCACGCTGAGCTCGCCATCTGATGCGCCGACTAGAGCACTTAGAGCAGTGGTCGAGGCAACCGATTGTCCAAGTCCTCCCCCTTGGTGAAGAACCAAGGCAGAGGGATCTTGCGCTCCGGGTAGGAAATGCCGTTCTTCCGTCACATCTGAAGCGAAGAACAGGTGAAGGTCACTAAGATCATCTGGGAGCCGCAAGGATGCAAGTGCGCGCTGAACGTCTTCGCCGGATGGGGATTCTCCCCCTTCAAGTTCATCACATTCGCAGACCCCTAGGCGCGGCGTCTCGAGCTTTCGCAGGGCGACCATGCCCATGCCAATTTCGACGACTCCTGCCTGAACAAAATCATCAAGCCACTGGGCGTATTCGCGTTCGTAGTCTTCGCGCTGGTGCAATTGCTGACCGGAGTCACGAAGCCACATTTCAACGTAGTGAGCGGGATCAAGCCTGTCGCGCTGCACAATCCACGCGTCAACGGGAAGGTCTTCAACCCACGAGCACACGACACTCTCCCAGTCCTCAGGGTGTCCCAATCGTCCGGGAATTTCCCAATTCGCAAGGAGTTGCACAACACCGCCGGGCTTGAGGTAGTTCGGGCTTTCCCGGATCACCGTGCGCACCAGATGATCGCGGCTCATTCCGCCGTCGCGGTATTCCAGAACCCCTGAGCTTCGAAGCGAGTCTGGGGTGATAACAAAGGGCGGGTTCGAGGCGATCAGATCGAATTCTTCGCCTTCAACCGGTTCAAACAGAGAGCCTTGGCGAACATCTAATTCGACGCCATTGAGTGTGGCATTGAAGCGCGTGATCTCACAGGCTCGCGACGACAGGTCGGTCGCAACGACGCGAGTAGCGTGTGTGGCCAAATACAAGGCTTGGATTCCGCACCCACACCCCAGGTCCAAGGCGGATTCGACAGGAGTTCGAAGTGTTGCCTTCAAGAGCGAGGTCGTTGCGCCGCCGATTCCCAGAACGTGGTCTGGGCGAATGGGTTCTCCCGTCACGTCTTCACCCAGGTCCGACAGGATCCACCAGTTTTTGAGGCCGCCGTGAAGCTGTGCCGCATGAGGACGCAGGTCGTAATTTGCTTTGAAAAGTTGCTGGCCCGAAGGCGATTCCACATCGAGTGCGGGAAAAATCAATCCCAAGGCGACCGCGCCGCGCACCCCAAGAGTGGGCAGAGCCTGCGCAAGAACATCCCCACTTTCCGCGCAGCCCAAGACAAAGAAGCGCGTCAACACCGCAGCCGGGGTGTCTTTCCGCTGAAGTTCGCGAAGTGCCGGAACCCTTTGATTACGCATGAGCGCAGCGCGCGCCACCGGGCTGATCATGGTTTCCATCGCGTCGACACTCCACCCGGCACTACCCAGGTCTGCGGCCAAGCGGGCGATCAGTCCGGGTTCCAATCCCGGTGTCGGACTGGGAAGAGTGTCAATCAGTGATTCCGTCATAGCATTACTTTCTCACGCCTGACCTGCATCTGCGTCGACTTATTCACGCAAGTTCTCAGGCACATATTCCCACGAGCTCCCCCCACTGCGCAGATCCTTCACCTCCCCCATTAGAATGCCTGTGTCCCCAAGGAAAAGGATGAGTGGATGTCTGGCGGACTGGTAGCACTTCTGGACGATATTGCGACCCTCGCAAAAGCCACGGCTTCGTCTATTGACGATGTCGCATCGAGCGCGGTGAAGGTATCGGCCAAAGCGGTTGGCGTCGTCATCGACGACACCGCCGTCACTCCACAGTACGTTTCCGGGCTTTCCCCTAAGCGCGAGCTGCCAATTATCGGGAAAATCGCCAAGGCCTCGTTAATCAACAAGCTGGTCGTCATTCTGCCCATCGCGCTGCTGCTCACGTGGTTTGCACCGCAGGTCTTGCCCTTCCTCTTGATAGCGGGCGGCGCTTACCTGTGTTTCGAGGGCGGCGAAAAGGTTCTCGAGGCCCTGCACTGGCTTCCCGAACACGAAGACTCAGCCGAAGACACGGCTCCTCAAAGCGCGGAAGACCTCGAAAAAAGCATCGTTTCTTCGGCCTCGCGCACCGACCTTATTCTTTCGGCGGAGATCATGCTGGTCTCCATGGACGGACTGAGCACCGAGTCCATGTCGATGCGCGTTGCAGTCCTCATCGCGGTCGCTTTCTTCATGACTTTCTTTGTCTACGGGATCGTTGCAGTCCTGGTACGAATGGACGATTTCGGGCTTCGCTTGGCCAAGGGCGCGACTCATCCGGACGATAATCGCCCCGGTCCCGCGGATAATATCGGCCGCGGGATTGTGCGCGTGATGCCCAAGGTTTTCAACGCAATCGGCGTTGTTGGAACGGTTGCCATGCTATGGGTGGGCGGCCACCTGGTCATCGAAAACCTCGCAAAGGTGGGCGTCGAGGTCTTCCACAACGTGGTGTCGACGATCGAGCATGCGCTCGCTTCGGGCGGCGGTTTCCTTGGCTGGCTTGTTGAGACCGCATGCGCCGCAGTGTTTGGCATTGTGCTTGGCTCGCTGATCACCGGAGTTGTTGTTGGGGTTTCCCATCTTTTCCGCCGAGGCCGAGGCCACTGAGCCTTTCCCTCTCCCCTTTTGTGTAGTGCGTTGAGCGCTGAGTGAACTCGCCCACCTCTACGCCCACACATAGGGACTTAAGTACTAGGCTTGGGGTATCAACCCCTAAGTGTAAGGAGAGCCCGATGAGCGTTTACACCCTTCCCGAACTTCCCTACGATTACGCGGCACTGGAGCCCTATATCTCTGCAAAGATCATGGAGCTGCACCACGACAAGCACCATGCCAACTACGTGGCCGGCGCAAACACTGCACTGGAGAAGCTGGAAGCAGCCCGCGAAACCGGTGACTTTGCCGCAATCAACCTGTGGGAAAAGAACC
>CALIZH010000416.1 GCA_938028585.1 uncultured Actinomyces sp.
CGGACTACGCTCACGCCGCCTACGTGTTGCTCGGGCTGGTGCTCGCCGAGTTGTCGGCGGGCACGCTCCCCTTGGGTAGCCGATCGACGCGAGGCCTGGGCCAGGTCGTCGTCTCATCGATCGACGTCCGTGGCTGTACCCGGGACGACGTCGTGATTCCTGCGAAGACGCTTTCCGGTGGCGAGGCATTGGAGCATCCGGGCACCGCTGCAACCAGCCCATCGCAGAGGCGATACGACGCGCAGCGCACACTTGCAGAGGGTGTCCTGGAATATTTGCTGGACATCAAGGGTGCGACGCAATGGTCAGATCGTTTACATGAAGGCCTGCAGAAAACCGACACAGAATCTAAGGGCAAGGAGAAGGCTCATGAGTGAGTTTTGTAAGAGTGCCACACTGACGCGCACGCCGAGTCCCTCCACCCCAGACAAGACGCCCTCTCTTTCCGAGTTCCTCACGCACGTTCACAGGGAAACACGCTCAAGCGTTCAGGGCTTGGCGTTCGCCACAAACGGGACCTGGCCTGTATGGGGATTCGATAAGTGCTTCTCCGCCAAGACGCCGAAGCTCTCTATCACGCCGATCGATGGGCGACACTTCGATCCGACGAAGGTCTTCGAACTACGTCTTTGGTTACCTGTAACACTGCCTGATGAACCCGCAGAGGGTGCCGTTCTGGCTCACGAGTACCGTTGGGTGAACGGCGTGGGCGCCGTTGAGCTGAGGGTCACTGCGGGCACCGACAGTTCGCAGCCGAGCGGAAATCAGGGGTCTGCCGACAGAGGCTGGGCGCACGCGGTGCAGTATCTGCAACACGTTCCTTCGAACAGGACCACGGGGAATCCCGGAGCAGATTCCACCGATCAGGAGTCTGACCAGAGCGGTGGAGGTACCGGCGTCAGCCGCATGACGGCACTCGAGTTCATCCAAGAAGAAGATAAGTACGGAAACACGGTCGTAGTCGACCAGCTATTCACGGGAGAGTGGGCCCAATGAGCACCTTCCATCACGCATACAACGGTATTCCAACACTGAGAGGGAGAGACGACGAGCCGTTCTTCAAGGACAACGCACCTGCTCCATTGGATCACCTGGCTCCAGGTACCTACTCCGGGACTCTCAAACTCACAATCGAAACGAAGACGCCACTCATCACAGCGTGTCATGACACGAAGGGTCGACTAGTAATCCCATCTGCAAGCGGCAATCCTGACGGCGCAACAACCGCTCGAGACGCGATGATCCCCGCGACCTCACTAAAAGGGGTACTGTCATCTGCCTTCGAAGCGATAACCCAGTCGCGATTCAGGGTATTCGGAGATCATCAGCTACAGGAACAATTTAGATACACGACTGACCACCCACAGAAGTTCAGCAAGGAATCAGGATCGGAGTGGACGGCCGCTTTTCTGAGGGCAAAGACAACGAACAATAATACGACTTGGTACATACTACCGCACAAATATGCCCTACTCCCTGATTCAATAATGGCTGGTGTAGCATTCACCCCATCTGGCAGAGAAGATGAATCTATCTACGGCGGATTCCGAGGTGTGCCCATCCTCGATCGCAACGGGCAGCCAAAACGCAGAGACGGAAAAATTCAATACAAAAGAGACGAAGTCGAGAGAATTCAACACACAGACGAGCAACTCAATGCGATCGAAGAACTACTCACGAGTGTTCGGCACGCAACACCACACCTCAGCATGGTCGACTCATTGCGGGTATTTGATAGGAAGTTTTGGGGCACAACGATACCCGTCGTCTCAGAGATCAACGGGAAGAAACTGTGCATATCGAAAGGCTCTGTCGATACACGACCTAAAACGCGTAAACTACGTGAGAAGGCTTGGGTTGTTCGCCTAACCGAGCACAAGCAAGACCATTCTTATAGCGACACCGAGAACCCCATTGACAAAAAGTACAATGAGTACATCTTCTACGAAAATCGCAACTTAAAAAGGGTTACCATCACAATGAGCTGCGATTCACCTTTCGTCGCGACTGTCTTAACTGGCGCCCACAACCAACTCAGACACGACAAAGAAACGTCCCGCGATCACACGCTCATTTGCCACGTCCTTAATTCTATCAAATGCAAGTTCGGAGAAAACAAGCTTAAAGAACATATTACGCTTGCAAACGTCTACGAAGCTCTTCTCGAATTAGCCCAACGAGAACCTGGAATCCCTGTATTTGCGCGAAAGCACTCCAACAAACACTGGGAGATTTTGTTCTCTCAGTTGGGCCGCTCTATTTCCCCAACATCACTCTCACCAGAAATACTGGCGAGTCATGGGCATGTTACCCCCGCACGCTCCCTACAGGAGGCCTCGTCAGCGGATAGACTCTGGGGTTTCCTCGCCCAAGAACCCGATGAAGATACCCATCCCGCCTTGAAGGGGCGGATATACCTCGAGGACGCACACCTTCGCGATGGCAGCCTCAAGAGAGAGGAAGATGGCGGTTGGATTCCGCCAATTCTCGCAAGCCCAAAGCCGTCGACCGCACAGCCTTATCTTCGATCCAGGAAAGGAGCCGGTATTTTTGAGCTCGAGCGTTCCAAATGCTTTACTGCGCAGCATTCACTCATACGTAAAACTTACCCTACTCACCGGTTCCTGACAAACAAAGGAACTAAACAGCCTTCTATACTCAACAAGAAAGATCGAGAACTTGCTGACACAGAAGTCCTCATTGGCTCGTACATTATGCCCGGAGCGCAGTTAGAGTCGGTACTGCGCTTCGAAGGACTCACCGCGCAGGAGATTTCAACTGTCCTTTGGCTGCTCACGCCAGAGAACCTTGTCCCCAAGAGAGAGCAAAAGCCTGATGAAAAAGGATACTTCCATCTTGGGTTAGGCAAACCTCTTGGACTAGGAACAGCATCCATTTCCGCGGAGATTCTGTCTCTTCATGATTCTCGATCACTCGCTGATGGCTACAAGGATCTAGGCACAGTTCTATTCCAGAATGTATGCGAAGATAACCATGAGGAACGGAAGACTACTGACAAGATTCCCAAATCTATTTCAGATGCGCTTCCTGACGCTATCAAAGAGCAGTCTTCACTGGCCGTACTTGCTTTCGTGCGCTCCGCTTACGGCTGGAAGAAAGACGAAACCGAGGCGCGGGACCCCGTTTCGTACACGCCGTACCCGGATTCTGAAAAGAAGTCTCCAATCATCGACTATTTCACGAATTATGAACAGAGCCGGATTATCGGTTCAGGCAGAAGCTTTACACCCAAGATGCGCACGCTGGAGGAGGATAGTCCTGTGAAAGCACCCCCGCCAGGGCCCGGCCCCTATTGGGTCCCTAGCCGCTAACCCCTCACCACACTCCCCGGCACAACCCCACGTCGTCCAGCGCTATGGCTGCGCC
>CALIZH010000417.1 GCA_938028585.1 uncultured Actinomyces sp.
GGGCGTTCTCTTGGTTTGCATTTGATCTACGCGACCCAGCATCCCGGCGCCTCGATCAACGCTCACATGCGCGCCAATACAGAACTACGGATTGCGCTACGCTGTGTCTCTGAATCTGATTCACACAGCGTCATGGGCAGCGCAGAGGCTGCGGACCTTCCCCGTATTCCTGGCAGAGCATTGCTCGGTTCCGGAAAGCCTGTCCAATTTGCGTATTGCAGGAATATCGAGCAGATCATCGCTTCGATTTCGAAGAAGCAGTCAGATTCCATTGGCGCGCCTTTGTGGTGTCCTTCTTTACCCTCTCAGCTCACACGCGGCGATCTCGGTCAGCTGTGCTCTTCAGAACGGGGCATAGCCATTGGCCTCATCGACGGGATCGAAAGTGGTGCACACCGATGTCTTATGTGGCAACACGGAAATATCATGATGAGCGGTTCTGGGAGTTCGACAAGCAAGCTTGCTTTACTTGTCCGTTCATGCGCCACGATCTTGAGCGATTCGTTGGGTTTCCCCCTATGCGGAGTGTCGGTTGATTCGGGCACCCCGCATTCGAGCACAGCTTCACCCGACTACCTGATACGTGACATCGTGGATTTTGGGGTCCTTTGCGAAGATCTTTGTCATCGCACTCCTTGCGTTGTCTGGCTCGAGGATATCGAAGGGACCCTGCATATGTTGGAAGAGTGCTTGGGAGTTCTTCGTGCTCATGATCTGTGGGGTCAGTTCACTCGCTCATGCGATGGCGTCAACACCGTTCTCATTGCCAGCGATGTATCAGGCCGGTTTACCCCACGCACGCTTTTTGGTTCCTATGAACACATTTGGTATGAGATTCCCAATCCGCAGATCATGGAACACTGCCCCACAATCCGCGGAGCCGAGTGTACAGATTCGCCCGCTCAACTTTGGAGCAGTGCTCACAAGTCTTTAATCTGCTTATGCACCGACTCAGTGAAGCCCTCTTTACCGCTGAGCATTCCATCGTGGAATCAGATACTTCACGACTGTCAGGGGCAATTAGGCAATGCAACGTCCCGGCAGATGAACTCTTGCTCTTCTCTTCCTTTCGCCTCACTCGATACATCCGTTTTAGCTCAACAAAGACCTCGCCTCCCGGTCACCCCAGCAATGCATCACTCTAGAGCTGCTTCGCCTACCAAAACCGACTCTGACAAGCGAATTCATTCGTATATCATTTGTTACGGCGCACAATTAAAACGGTTCTTAATTTCCGAAAAGAATTGCACTTTTATCGGAGAAGATAATTCGCCATTAATTGACGTCCTTAGAGCAATAAATGCGGGTTGCAGCATTCACCATTTTGAACACTCACAGTGGATGAGAGCACTCGAAAACCGCACCGAACTGCTACTTTTCACAAACCCGCCTAAGGAAGCGCTTCGATTCATCGCCCAGAATTGCCAGACTTTTCCCAGTTCTTTATATGCTCATTCTTGGAATTCTTATTCCGGGGTAATTGTTCATCGTGGCACCGCTGGGCGTTTCGTCCTGACTTTTAAATAACGTGACGTCTTACACATCACTTTATGTTTTTTATGGCCTCTTGACTCTTGATATACACTCGCTAATCCCCGAAACTAAGGACTGTTGTTTTTGTTCGGTGCGGGCACACACTGCCTGCACTTATGCTCTTGAAGGAGTACCCATAATGGATTGGCGGAGTAAAGCCGCATGTCTCAGCGTCGACCCAGAACTCTTTTTCCCGATCGGGAATACGGGTCCGGCCATCGCACAGGCGGCTGAAGCCAAGGCAGTTTGTCGCGAATGCACAGTTCAAGCAATCTGCCTGCAGTGGGCACTCGACAACAATCAGGACTCTGGTGTTTGGGGAGGGATGAGCGAAGAGGAACGTCGCTCCCTCAAGCGCCGCGCAGCACGCGCCCGTCGCATGTCCTGAGAATTGCCTGCACACATGAGTGGTGGTGGGGACGGAGTCGTTCCCACCACCACTCATTTTAGGTCTGCTTATCTAAGGCTCATATCCTCCAATCTGCTAAGTCACCTCAGATATCAACGTGCTCTACAAGCATCCTTTCCTTCCCCGACGATAGAGCACTCCACCAGCGAGGGCTCCGGCTCCCGCGAGCGAGACGATTAGAACACCCGAAATACCAGTACGAGCAACCTTTGGACGCTGGGGTTGTTCTACGTTGAGGGTTTGCTGAGCGGCATTAATATCTCGATGGAATGCGATTCGCTGATCACCGTGAAATAGATCTTCAAAGATGACAACGCTCTTTGCTTTGAGCTCTTCTCCCTGAACATTAATCATCACCTCCGTACAGCCAGATGCTGTCTCAGCAGTGAAATCAGCTGTTCCTTCTACCAGTCGACCAGCTGCGCTCAATGGCTCACCGCTTTCTCGGTCAACCACATTTGCTTTCAGGGAGTAGCGTTCCCCTGCCTGGAGACCCTCATAGCACACCTGGTCAACGATCCTGGATGGCCCCAGGTGCCCAATGATCTGATCGCCATCACCTCCATCGCGAGCACGCGTTTCCAGGCGAATGATCGAGGGCGTTTGTCGCGTGTACTGTTCATGCGGATCCTCGACACTGGAGCGGAAGGCTTCAACGCGACCGTCACCGTCAAACTCTGTTGTAAACACGTAGGTTCCGATGCGCTGCGGGTCCACTGCGAATCGAAGATCGCCCAGCGATGGATAGTACCCATTCTTTGCAGGGACCTCGACAGCTCCGATTTCTTCTGCTTTCTCCCGGTTTTCTTCAACAACCTCAAGGCCTTGGGGGAAGAAAAGAAGACGATGACGCATATGCGATGTGTCGGCAGCGATTCTCTGAGAACCACTCCAATACGTGTGTCCTTCCGGAAAGCCGCTAACCCAGAGATCATCGATTAAGAAGTCTCCCCCATTGGTCTCTTTGAGCTGTGCGGCAGAGTGAATCTGGATTTTCCAGCGAATCACTTGCGTTTCATTAGTGAGTCCCAGCTGGTCGGCCCAATCGGCATGGACAAGAGGAGCGTATTGTCCCTGTGCTTCTTTACGTACCCTCCATACCCAAGAGACAAATCCTGGTTTTGCCTGTCCTTCAGGAAGAGGAATACTGACCTGGCGCTCCCCTTCTCCGCGGAAAACAACCGTTGTGCTTCCAAGAACTCGCATATCCTTCGAGATGAAACGTGTATCCAAAGGTTCCTTTGGAGGTTCGGTCCCCAGATCGTAGGCAGTCCCTTCGAAGGTTACCGGTATCGGTCCGTGCTCATCATTGATCCACTTTCCATCACCGTAATTGGGGTCTGCAAAGGCCGTAACGGTATCGCTCAGGGTATTGTCCTTCACGCTGGTTTGGGCAACTTGTGAGCGTCCCATTGGCTGAAAGTCCATGAGCACCTTCCAGGTGCCTCCCTTGAGGCGCTTTTCTTCCTTATCACCGCCCGGCCTGTTTCCGTACGAGGCCGTGTCCTGAGTTGCGGGATTAACTCCGTATTTCGTGAGTGTAGAGCGCACAGGGTTTTCGTAGTTTCCTACCCATTTCACGGTTCCATTACCGGTTGCTTCCCACTCAAGACTCAGGGCATTTCCTTGCGTTTCTCCATCCCATTGGTTGGTGCCCGTGGAAGTGAAACGGGCAGGACCAATAAGCATGAGGTGGAGTTTCAACTTCGGAATCCACTCCCCTTTTTCATTCTTCACGCCAAGGTCTTTAAGTACACCACTGCGAGGAGTCTGGGTTTCTACGCTTCCATTTTCGTAGGTCGTGACAGCAGATTCCTTTGCTTGGCGCACGTAATCTTTTGCCCTGTCGAAAACTTGCGGCAGTTGATGTCGTACGCCGTCAACCAAACTATTGACAGAATCTTGAGTGTTCTTCCCTGACTGATCTCCTTCAAAATTCGCGTGAATCAGGAATGAGAGCGCCGCACGGTTTTCTTGGTGTCGGTCATCCTGGTAGCGATCAAGAAGCCATGCCATTTGCGCGGTCGATAGATCAAGCTCATCCGGTCCCCAGCGCTTGGACTCTCCCAAATCTGTAATCGATGCGGTGTCCTGCGGTTTGGGGTTTGCTCGCCACATGTGGGTGCACCACACCGGGTAACGCGTCTCAACGTTGTGCGGTGCGGTGTAAGCCCCCAGCCAAAATCCTCCAACAGATTGCGCTCCAACGCCTTTCACGTACATGCCGTTTCCTTCAAAGAGCGCGTGCGCCGGCTGCGGATTCAACGCCAGCGCGCTGAGAGTTCCGATTGCCGTTGCAAAGACCAGTGCAACAGTTCCTTTTCTTGCACGATGCACCCAGCGTTTTTGAATATTCGGATGCCTCCCGATCATGGATCATTCCTTTCGCAATCACTGGAGGTCGCTCCTCCATGATGCGAGGGTATGAGGACGCCTCATCGCTTCGGGATGAGGATGCAAAATCTGTGGATAACTTATTTCTGGGCTTGATCTGTGGACAAAGTTGCTGCCCAATCAACGCGAAATCTCATGCGGTGATCAGCCCATGATCGAACAGCGCTACGGATAAAGCACTGCCCGCGCTGCTGAGCAGCGCGGGCAGTAATACTAAGGTTTCACGATGCTAGCCGTGCACCTCACTTATGC
>CALIZH010000418.1 GCA_938028585.1 uncultured Actinomyces sp.
GCCTCGTGAAAAGCTGCTCAAGTATGCCGACCAGATCGGTATTGAGGTTGATGATTACGCAGTCAACGGCAAGATCGTCGAGGATATCTTCGAAGAGCTCGTTGCCTCGAAGCTGTGGGCACCGACCTTCGTCTATGACTTCCCCGAGGACACTTCTCCGCTGACCCGTTACCACCGTTCGCGTCCGGGCCTGACTGAGAAGTGGGACCTGTATATTCGTGGTTTTGAGACCGCAACGGCATACTCTGAGCTCGCTGATCCCGTCGTTCAGCGTCAGCGCTTCGAAGCGCAGGCTCTGGCAGCTGCCAATGGTGATCCCGAAGCCATGGTTTTGGATGAGGACTTCCTTATTGCTATGGAACAGGGCTTTCCGCCCTGTGGTGGCATGGGCATGGGAATTGACCGCCTGCTGATGGTGCTGACCGGACAGGGAATCCGTGAAACGATCCCCTTCCCCTTGGTGAAGCGCCTGGGCTGAGTACGTAAAGGCGGCCGGTTTTCGTCAATTGACGAGGCCGGCCGCCTTTGTGTGTAAAGAGTGCGCCTAAGTGCTGGTGGGTACTATCTGAAAACGCGGCGATAAAGCGTCACGGGTGCGGCTTAGGCGTGGGCGCGGTGGCGAACCAAATCCAGGAGTTCACGCGCAGCGCCATCATCCAAAACAAGATCGGTGATGACACCGGCGTGGAGTGCTCCCAGTAGTGGTAGTGCCTTTGATGCGCCTGCCACGACGGCCAAGCGACGGGGGATTTTTCTTAGCGTTGCCGGGCTTGGTCCAGATGCGCGTTTGTTCAGATCCATGTCTGTCGATCCGTCTTCACGCAGAAGGACCGTGCAGACATCCCCAACAACGCCGTCTTCTTGAGCATGCGTAATTTCATCGGGATCCAAGAACCCTCCCGAATAGACGCGCGATGGAAGTCGGGCAGAAAGTGAGCCGATTCCGAAGAGCGCGACATTCGCCGAATCAATCGTCGCAAGTACCGAGGTAACCGAACGTTCACGCCACAGTGCTTCCTTTGTTTCTGCGAAGTCAAAGAAAGCAGGGACGGGGAAGTGAACCATTCGGGCACCCAAAGCAGTAGCTGCGCGAGAAATAATGGCATCCGCATAGGGGACACCCGATTCTGTCGCAGTTGCAGCGCCGTTGAGTTGCACCACCGTTGAACCAGGGAGATTTACCCGGGGAAGGCATCGGGTGACCTCAGAGGTCGTGTTACCCCATGCAATTCCAAGAGTGTCTCCGGGCTTGAGCATATCCACAAGGCGTTCAGCGGCTACTCGTGCAACATTGTGCAGCCGATTCACTTCCGTGTGAATGTCATGAACGGGAACGACTGATGTTCGAATTCCAAATATTTCGTTAATTTGGCCCGAGAGTGAACCGCGGTTTCCTGGGGTCGCAGCAACGGAGATGCGCACCAGACCGGAGTTTCGAGCGTAGGTCAGTAGGCGTGAAACAGACGAACGTGAAACACCGAGGTGGCGGGCGATGGTCTCCATCGTCTGCCCCTGCAGGTAATACATCGAGGCCGCTTCGTGGGCCTGTTCATCACGTATTGTCACATTTCCTAGTATGCCATGCACAAGCGTGCAACGGGATACATTTGATGAATCGCGTGTTTACGCCAAAAGCGAGCAAGTGAACCTCGTCAATTCGTGAATGGGGGATCTTCAGGCGTGAACAAACGTTCAGTGAAATTATGGTGCATAGGCAATGAATGAGATACTAGAAGGATTCTTGGATCGTGCTTCGTTGCGCGGTGTTCCTCATGTTTGGGGAAAATCGTCATCGCTGCCGCAATCTACTTTCTCGCTTGCGCCCGAGTAGTGCACAACGACGTGACAACAACTCTGAAAGGACATTCATGACTACCGAAAAATTTGTCATGGCGATCGACCAAGGAACAACCTCCACACGTGCGATCATCTTCAATCACTCCGGTGAAATTCTCTCCGTTGGGCAGAAGGAATTCACTCAGATTTTCCCCAATCCAGGATGGGTAGAGCACGACCCGATGGAAATTTGGGGTTCTGTGCGAACAGTTGTTGCCGAAGCCTTGCAAAAGGCAGAAATTAACCGTCACTCTCTTGCGGCTGTTGGAATTACAAACCAGCGAGAGACCACCGTAGTGTGGGATAAGAACACCGGAGAGCCGGTCTACAACGCAATCGTCTGGCAAGACATGCGGACCTCCGACATCGTAAAAGAACTCGAGGGGGAGGAAGGACCTGATCGCTTCCGTCAGATCTGTGGCCTTGGGCTCTCACCCTATTTCTCAGGCTCAAAGATTAAGTGGATTCTCGACAACGTTGAGGGAGCGCGTCAGCGTGCCGAGGCCGGGGACCTCCTCTTCGGCAACACCGACTGCTGGGTTTTGTGGAATCTGACGGGCGGGGTCAATGGCGGTGTGCACTGCACCGATGTCACCAACGCCTCGCGCACGATGCTTATGGATATCCGTACGCTTCAGTGGCGTGAGGACGTATGCGAGATCTTCGGGATCCCCATGTCGATGCTCCCCGAAATCAAATCGTCTTCTGAGATCTACGGTTATGGACGGAAGAATGGCTTGCTCGTCGATACCCCGATCTCGGGCATCCTCGGTGATCAGCAAGCTGCAACTTTCGGCCAGGCATGCTTTGAAAAGGGTATGGCGAAGAACACCTACGGAACTGGCTGCTTCATGCTGATGAATACCGGTATCGAGCCGGTCTTTTCTGAAAACGGTCTGCTCACAACAGTCGCTTACAAGATCGGTGACCAGGATCCGGTCTACGCCCTTGAAGGCTCGATCGCCATCGCCGGTTCACTGACCCAATGGATGCGCGATAACCTGGGACTCATTGAAGAATCGAAGGATATTCAGGCACTTGCTCAGACCGTTGACGATAACGGGGGAGTCTACTTCGTTCCGGCATTCTCAGGACTCTTCGCACCCTACTGGCGTTCTGATGCGCGTGGGGCAATTGTGGGACTGACTCGCTATGTCAACAAGGGACACATCGCCCGCGCCGTCGAAGAGTCGACGGCATTCCAAAGTGCGGAAGTCCTCGACGCAATGAACGCGGACGCGGGAGTGCCGCTCAGGGAACTTAAGGTTGACGGTGGAATGACGCATGACAACCTCGTCATGCAGTTCCAAGCCGACCTATGTGGCGTAGACGTTGTTCGCCCGAAAGTCATTGAGACGACTGCTCTGGGCGCGGCCTATGCGGCTGGAATTGCTGTTGGTTTCTGGTCAGGAACCGAAGATATCGTGGCCAACTGGCAGGAAGGAAAACGCTGGACTCCTACGATGGATGCCGCCGAGCGTGATCGCACCTACCGTCTGTGGAAGAAGGCCGTGACGAGAACTTTCGATTGGGTCGAAGAAGAGTAGATGAAGGGGCGCGCGTAAAAACACTCAACGGGATCCTAAGGGCCATATAGGATTGCTCTATGGATCCCGTTGACGTTGAAGAGACCTACCTCCTGATCGATGGTGAAAATATCGATGCCACACTTGGGCTTTCCGTTCTGGATCGTCGCCCAACTCCCGATGAGCGTCCCCGCTGGGATCGCATTCGCGAGGCGACTGAACAGCTCTGGGACCAGCACGTGCGTGGCCTTTTCTACCTGAATGGAACCTCAGGTTACCTTCCCATGGGCTTTATTCAAGCGCTCCATGCAATGGGTTACCGCGCTCTTCCCCTAGCTGGTCCAGACGACATGAAGGTCGTTGATGTCGGTATTCAACGCACCCTTGAAGCCATTGCAGAGCAGGGCTCGGGCTCAGTCATTTTGGCTTCTCACGACGCTGATTTCCTGCCGCAAATTCAGGATCTGCTTGAAAACGGACACCACGTCGGGATTATGTGTTTCAAGGAGTTCCTCTCCAGCCAGTTCCACGAACTGGAAGATCTGGGCCTTGAAATCATTGACCTTGAATACGATGCGCACGCATTCCAAGTACAGCTTCCACGCATTCACATCATCGATATCGACGACTTCGACCCCTTCGATTACCTCTGACATACAAAAATGTGGGCCCTGGATCAGGGCCCACATTTTTATGCTGTCAATCAGTGCTGCTGCTTCAGTGCTGCAAGACGAGCTTCGATTTCAGCCTGCGAAGAATCGGTCTCCAGCTCTGCGAACTGTGAATCCAGCGAGGAGGTCGCAACCTCAGCCTTGCCCTGGGCCATTGCCTCGGCTCGACGAACCTTGTCCTCGAAGCGCGAGAGCTCGGAGGTCGGGTCAAGAACATTGATCGAGGCAACTGCATCCGAAACCTGTGCCTGTGCCTCGGCGGCCTTCTGGCGTGCCACCAGCTGATCGCGCTTGGTCTTGAGCTCGCTGAGCTTGTCCTTCATCTGGACCAGACCATTCTTGAGCTTGTCGACAACCTCGCGCTGAGAAGCGATCAGCGGCTCAGCGTTCTTTGCTTCGCCTTCGAACTGGATCTGCTTGCCGATGGCGACGCGAGCCAGATCGTCCCACTTCTCTGCCCCGGCCTGGTCGCCGGCTGCGCGCATTTCCTCTGCCTTTGCCGAGGCCGCGGCTGCCTTGCGTCCCCAATCTGCAGCTACAGTGACATCCTCATCGTGGTCCTTCTCGGCCAAACGGAGGTTGCCAACGGTCTGTGCGACTGCGGTCTCTGCTTCTGCGATCGAGTTCGTGTAGTCACGAATCAGCTGATCAATCATCTTCTGAGGGTCCTCGGCACGGTCGAGGAGCGCATTGATGTTTGCCTTTGCGAGCTGAGAAATACGTCCAAGAATGGTTTGCTTTTCCGCCATTGTTTCCTCCTTGATGGGACGGGAAAAATTATGATTGAACTATATCCTATTTCAGAACGATCCGGTGTGACCTGATCCGTTGGAACCGCCGAAGCCGCCCCCGCCGAAGCCGCCCCCGCTGAAGCCACCTCCACCGAAGTTTCCTCCGCTGGAACCGCCCCAACTGGAACCACCCCAGCTGGAACCGCCCCCACCCCAATGGTCACGACGTGAACTTCCTCCATTGAGCACTCCATTCAAGACAGACCACACAAGCATGCTGCCCATTCCGATCCCGTTGACAATTGAGTCACCCGTTGTGGAGCGTTGCGGAGCGTTCAGGGGAGCATTGATCGCGGCCTGCGCGTAGGTAATTGCGTTTCGCGCTTGACCGGCAGCAGTCTCGTCATTTCCTTGGTTATGATAGGAGTGCGCACTCTGAAGTGAGGACTGCGCGAAAGAAAGATTTGAGCGTGCGTCGAAGCCAACCAGGGTGCCGTGACTTGTCACGTGTTGGCTTGCGCGCGCGACATCGGAATCAGCCTGAGCCAAAAGTGCGTCAATTCCTGACTCAGCTCGCTGGCTGCGTTCTTCTGCGCTACGTAAGGGTGCCAAGGCCTCGTCAAGCGCAGCTTCCGCAACGCGTAAAGACTCAAGCGCGACCAAAGGATCGCCCTTCCCGTTCTGTGCGGCATTGCCGGCGTTAATTGCTTCTTGAGCGGAGGCTACCAGCTGCTGGAATGCGTTTGGATCCGCATGAAGGCGAGTCACATCGGAAATATCCGAGGTAATTGAACCGATTGCAGCGGTCAAAAGTTCCGAAGAACGCGAAAGTTGATCGGGGGCTTGGGTGATGGCTTCGAGCTGATGACGTGCCAGCGCCAGAGCCCGACGTGCAACTTCGAGGATCTGAAGCGCGTTCTGGCCGTTACTCTCGTTCGCTAGGGCCTCGTTTGCGCTGCTTTCGGCCTGATCCAAGAGGGCGCGGGCCTGGTCGGGACGTCCCTTGAGGGAGGCGACGGCCTCGGGAGAATAGGCGAGCTGGAGGGTCTGAAGGTCCATCTCCGCCTGAGTCACTTGAGCGCGAGTCTGCGCAATCATCTCGAGCAACTCGCGGGCTTGCTGGCCGATATTCGCAACCTGGTTACGACGCTGAGTGAACGCATTTTTCTCTGCAACCAACTGGTTCATTGCAACGTTGAGTTTCCCGACAAACTCTTGGAATTCGTAGGGAGAGCGTGGGTGGGTCCCATCCTCATTTTCACGCTGCATGGTGAAACCCGTATTGACCAGTGCTCGCGCCGTTTCAAGCGCCTGAGAGTAGGACTTAACGGACTCCGGGCCGAATTGAGCACGGGCGAATTGGATTTCGTCGTCACTTGAACGAACAATGTCGTCTGCGTCCAGCAGAAGGCGTGCAAGATCCAAGGTCTGCTGAACATGCTCCTGAGCCTGATTGCGCACGACGTTTTTGTGTGTCTTGCGTTGAGAACGCATAACAATAATCAGAAATACGATGATGATAGCGGGAAGCAAAAGGAACGGAGCCATTGCGCCGATGACCATCGCCAGTGAGATCGAGTTGCGCGTGGAGCTGTGAGAAGTCGTCGCGCTGGACTTTGTTGCCGCCGACGAGGCCGTGGTGGGTTTAGTTGTTAGTCCCGCTTCCAGTTCGGTAACGAAAAGGCTGAGGCCAGTAGCTAAAGTCGATTCGTCCAGGGGATCTGCCTTGCTCAGCACTTCCCTTAATCCCGAGAATGCGCTCACAACCGTCGCGTCATCGATCCCTTTTTGATTTGAATTGCCGCAGGTGGCCGTCTGGCGTTCTTGCGTTGCAATCACTAAGACCAGTGAAGAACTGGATAGGCCCGATTGGGTACCGACCGTGTTACACCATTCCAGAGGGGCTGTTCCTGAAAAATCTGGGACCACGACGATGTAGGTATCCAAACCTTTTCTTTGAAGGGCGCGCAGTTCTCTATTAATGGATTGAACTGAGTTCTCAGACAGGAACGAGGCCGTATCCGTCAGGTTTGTTGTTACGGTCACCGGTGAATCGGCGCGCGCAATTCCGGCCGGTAGACACGTCGCGACAAGTACCGTAGCAAGTGCGGCGAGAAAAGCCATACAACGAGAGCGGAAAGCGTGGTAAAACATAGCCACTAGTGTACGGCTAAGAAGCGTTTGATTGACGCGCCATCTATGATGGAAGATACGTCCTTAGCCGATGACACAGGAAGGAGTGCACAGAATGCCCACTGGTAAGGTGAAGTTTTTTGATGCTGAGCGCGGTTTTGGCTTCATTATGGGAGAAGACGGTGGTCAGGTTTTCCTGCACTCTTCCGCGCTGCCTGAAGGAGTGACGCCTCGTCCCGGAACTCGTGTTGAATACGGAGTTGCCGATGGGCGCAAGGGGCCGCAGGCGCTGTCGGTTCGTATTATTTCCACGCCGCACTCCGTGGCGCGTGCCCAACGACGCAAGCCCGAAACTATGGTGCCCGTCGTCGAAGACTTAATTAAACTGCTCGATGCCTCTTCTGAATCTTTGCGCCGCGGACACTACCCGGAAAATGCGGCAAAGATCGCGAAGGTCATGCGGGCCGTTGCAGAGGATTTTGATGCCTGAGAAAACTGCGTCCGCGCGTGGGCGAATGGATCAGCAGCTCGCCCAAGCGGTGGATTTTGCGCGTGAAAACGCGGTCGAAGTCGGGGGAGAGTCCTCTGTAGGGGAGCATCTTTCTTTCGAGATGAATGCCGACCGCCTTGGTACTCACTACTTCGCCTGTAATGATGCCGGTTACGTCGGCTGGCGTTGGTCGGTCACCTTGACGCGCGTTCCGCGCTCGCGGAAGATCACGGTGTGTGAAGTTGATTTGGTGCCCGGCTCCGGTGCGCTTTTAGCGCCCGAGTGGCTCCCATGGGAGGACCGCCTGCAGCCAGGTGATGTGGGCCGTGAGGACGTTCTGCCCTACCGTGACGACGATGATCGCCTGATTTCGGGGCTTGAGGACGCCGGTGAGGACCCGGATTTGCCAACGGATCGCGAGTTGGGATTGGGGCGCGTTCGCGTTCTTTCTGATAAAGGTCACGATGATGCTGCAAAGCGCTGGTACGCCTCGGAGCGCGGACCCAAACGTGGTCGTCGCCCCAAGCAGACCTGTTCGACCTGCGGCTTCCTCATGAAGATGTCTGGTTCGATGCGTCTAGTCTTTGGGGTCTGTGCAAATGAATGGGCACAAGATGACGGCTGTGTCGTGAGTTTGGATCACACCTGCGGTGCGCACTCTGAAACCGATGTGCCGAACAACGGGACGGATTGGCCAGTTCGCCCCTCGCGTATCAACGATTTTCTTGTTGAATCTGAGCGAATCGGTTCCTGAAAAACGAAACTGGTTCTAAATAAGAACTATAAGCAGGTCAATCCGGGAAATCAAAGTGCATCTCGCTGGATGATAAGCGCTTCACTTTGAGTGTTTTTTCAGCGAATATGTGGGGAGTGAGCACACAAGAGAAAGCGCCATCGAGCGCAAAGCCACTGAATCCCCTTGACACTTTCTTCCACATCACTGAACGTGGATCCACAATTGGTCGCGAAATCCGAGGTGGCGTGGTCACCTTCTTCGCAATGGCCTACATCCTTGTTGTTAACCCATCGATTCTTTCGGCCGCTCTGCCTCAAGACGGCTCCATTACCCCCGCAGGAATTGCTGCAGGCACCGCACTTGTCGCGGGCATCATGACGATCCTCATGGGTGTCGTTGCGAACTACCCGCTGGCGCTGGCCGCAGGTCTTGGCCTCAATGCAATCGTCGCCTTCACCTTGGTCCTTGGTTCAGGACTCACCTTCCAAGAGGCCATGGGCCTCATTTTCTGGGAGGGTATCCTCATTACCCTTCTGGTTCTGACAGGATTCCGAGACGCGGTCTTCCGCGCAGTTCCGTACCAGATCAAGACCGCTATCTCTGTAGGTATCGGTCTTTTTATTACCCTGGTTGGCCTGATTAACGCGGGTATCATTCGTGCAGGCGCAACCCCGGTTCAGCTTGGTATTAACGGCTCCCTGCAGGGATGGCCAACCTTGGTCTTCGTTGTCGGCCTTGGTCTGACCATCATCTTGTACGTGCGCAAGGTTAAGGGCGCTATGCTCATCGGCCTTATCACCTCGACGGTTTTGGCCGCGATTCTCCAGCTTTTCGTCCACCTTCCCGTGCGCAGTGAGGGCTCTCCGACCGGTTGGGGACAGACCGTTCCGGCTCTGAGCGGCTCTCCGATTTCGATCCCCAGCTTTAACTCGCTCTTCCAGATCAATTTCTTCGGCGCCTTCGGAAAGCTCGGCGTCGTTTCGGTTGTTCTGCTGATCTTCTCGCTGATGCTTGCAGACTTCTTTGACACCATGGGCACGATGGTTGCTGTTGGTGCCGAGGGTGGTCTTCTGGACGAAGGCGGCAACCCGCCTCACTCCAGCCGCATTCTGCTCATTGACTCCTTGGCTGCTGCTGCAGGTGGTCTGGGTGGTGTCTCTTCGAACACCTCCTACATTGAGTCGACCTCCGGTGTTGGTGAGGGTGCGCGTACTGGTTTGGCCTCGGTTGTCACCGGTGTCCTCTTCCTGCTGTCCACCTTCCTTTCGCCCCTGGTTCAGCTTGTCCCGACCGAGGCCGCCTCGACCGCACTGGTCTTCGTTGGCTTCCTCATGATGGCTCAGGTTCTTGAGGTTGATTGGAAGGATCCGGAGTATGCAATCCCCGGCTTCTTGACCATCGCCTTCATGCCCTTCGCCTACTCGATCTCGGTGGGTATCGGTGTTGGCTTCATCGCCTACACAGTCATTCAGATCACTCTGGGTAAGGCTCGTAAGATTCACCCGCTGATGTGGCTGACCTCGATCCTCTTCGTGGTCTACTTCCTCTTGGGTCCGATTCGGGCCGCTTTGGGAGCCTGATCCGTTATCTACCTTGTGTGGGGCCGGCATGTGTCGGCCCCACACGTGTATTTGGGCGTATCCTCAAAATCGGTGTTGTGCGATGCGGGGGGCTGTTGTGTCACGAACTTTTCAGTCATTTGAGTACCGGAGTTTCCGGCATTGGTTTGTCGCCAATGTGCTGGCTGCTTCTGCCCAGTGGATGCAGCGCGTTGCTCAGGACTGGCTTGTTTTGACCGTATTGACGCAGAATTCTTCTTTCCAAATCGGGATCGTCACAGCTCTTCAATTCCTCCCTATTCTTCTTTTGAGTCCCTATGCGGGCGTCGTGGTCGACCGTCTTGATCGCAAAGGAATCATCCAGGTCACTCAGACATCTTTCGGCATTTTCGGCCTGCTCTTGGGAATAATGGTTTTTACGGGGCATGCGCATCTGTGGCTGGTGTATGCCTTAGCCTTTGGCGGGGGAGTGGCCGCGGCTTTCGACTCTCCTGCACGCCAGGCTTTTGTTTCCGAGCTTGTCCCCGCTTCATCGATCACGAATGCTGTAGCGCTCAACTCCGTTGCTTTTAACTTTGCCCGTCTGGTAGGCCCCGCGATTTCGGGCTTGATGATTGATTGGGTGGGCGAGGCCTGGGTCTTCTTTGTGAACTCGGGAATGTTCCTGATTGCTGCGATGTTCACGACATCAATTCGCCATAGAGATTTAGTGCCTCGCCGGCCGGTTCCTCGGAAGAAAGGGCAGCTGCGTGAGGGGCTTGTGTATTTACGAGGCCGTCCCGATCTTATTCTGATCATTGTCGTAGTTGGTTTCGCTTCGGCTTTGGCCTTAAACCAGCAGCTTACGACGGCTGTCATGGCGACAACGGTATTCCATAGGGGCGCGGGCCAGTACGGTATGTTGAGCGCACTGATCGCAGTCGGATCGTTTTCTGGGGCACTTTTTGCTGCGCGTCGGAAGCTTCCGCGTCTTCGTCTGGTTGTCGGCTCGACTATTGCGCTGGGCGTTGTATCAACGATTCTGGCTTTCACTCCCACTTATGAAACCTATGGGATCATGTGCGTTCCTACGGGTTTTGCCATGATTACCATGCTCACTTCTGCGAACGCGGCGGTTCAAACGACGACTGCGGAAGACGTGCGTGGACGGGTTTTGGCCCTGTATGGCATGGTCGTTATGGGGTCGACACCTATCGGTGCTCCCTTTGTGGGGTGGATTGGTCAGGTGATTGATGCTCGTGCCTCGATTTGGGTGGGTTCAGTCTCGACCCTGATCGTCACGATTATTGCGGCAGCGGTGTGTATGAAACGGTGGGATATCCATCTGCATGTTCGCGCGGGTGCACACCCCATTGAAATTGAGAACCCGAATGCTCATCACGATCCCTATATGGGGAATTAGCAACATTGGCCTATCTCAATTGATGCTGAAGTAGTCCATCTGACTCCCCGTGACGCGCGGTTTTCCTAGCTAATGAACACGATGGCGCGGAAATATGTACTCTGAGGTCAGAAACTACCTATGGAGGAATCGTGAGCGATCTGATCGATACCACCGAAATGTATCTCAAGACGATTTTTGAGCTTGAAGAAGACGGTGTTACGCCTCTTCGCGCTCGAATTGTTGAGCGATTGGGACACTCTGGCCCCACGGTTTCGCAAACAATTGGACGAATGGAACGTGACGGCCTCGTGCATGTCATGGGGGACCGGCGGTTGGAACTGACGGCTCTGGGGCGTGAACGCGCCATTGAGGTTGTTCGCAAACACCGCCTTGCTGAGCGTCTTTTGACTGATGTCATCGGCTTGGATTGGGCCCACACCCATGAGGAAGCTTGCCGCTGGGAGCACGTTATGTCAGACCAGGTCGAGCAGCGTCTCGGGGAAATTCTTCATAACCCTACGACCGATCCCTATGGAAACCCGATTCCTGGAACGGATGGGGTGTCAGACGGTATTTCGATGGAACTGGCATTGCGAATGGGGGAGTCCACCTCTGGGACGGTTACTCGAATCGGTGAACCCATCCAGGCAGAGACACAAGTGCTCGATGCCTTTGCTCGGTGCGGAGTGCGTCCAGGGGCTCGGATTAACTTCGAGGCTGACCCTCGTGAGGTCGTTATTGAGGTAACTCACACCAATGATGGGAAGGAATCGATGCCCGGTCAGGCCGTTCAACTGCCTTTGATGCTCGCTCCGCACCTTTTCATTACGCTTAATTAAGTTCCCTGACCAGCGATTCTGAAAGTAAGCTGCAAAACCTTAAGAAAACCTGTAATATGTTCGTCATCGTTTCGTTACATTGGCGTGACAATTCAGGGTCAGTACGATAAACTCATACATGGCCTCACTGGCCGACCGTTCTTCGTTAACCGAGGTTGAACCGCGAAGAAATAGGTAAGACGAAGGTTCAACGCGGGGAAACCACTTACGACCTTTGGGTCTTGGGGTGAAGCTTGGGAAACCAAGCCGGGCTCTCCCGCCCGAACCCGACAGCTCACCTCGCAGGTCAAAGAGGAGATTACTTGTGACAACTGGTAAGCCCGCGCCGCGGCACCGCAAGGCACGCCGCCCGATGGCCCCTGTTTTCGACTTGGCTGACACGCTCACCGCGTTCAAGACACCGCTTCGCGGCACCGCTGCTGCGTCGGCCGCTGGACTCGCTCTGACCGCTGTCGTCGGTGGTACTGCAACCGCAGCCCCCACCGTCCACGATGCCGCAGTCGATACTTCGAACAACACCGCGACCGTTCTGCCTACGACGGTTTCGGTCCCGGATATCGCCTGGTCTGCTAGTGACGAAGTTTCTGCTTCGGCTGAAGCTCCGGCTCCTGTTGCAACTGCAACGACTAACACCGCTGCTTCCCGCGACTACACTCGCTCGGAAATTGGCACCTCGTCTGCAGCGCTGAACCCTTCAGGTAATGACATTGTGTCGATCGCTCTGTCGCTCACTGGCATTCCTTACGTCTACGGTGGCTCTACCCCCGCGGGCTTCGACTGCTCTGGTTTCACCCAGTACGTCTACGCTCGTGCAGGTATTTCCATTCCGCGTACCTCTGGTGCGCAGGGCGCAGCGGGTACTTTCGTCTCCGCTTCTGAAGCGCGTCCCGGTGACCTCGTGTGGCACGCCTACGGTCACGTGGGCATCTACGCGGGCAACGGAATGGTTGTCGAGGCTACTACCCCTGGTTCTGTGACCAAGGTCCAGCCGCTGTGGGGCAATTACAGCTTCGTGCGCTACTGAGTTTTTGTGTGATAGGGAAGGGGTCGCTTCGGCGGCCCCTTTTCTATATCCGCCCGCGCTCCGTGGTATTCAGTTTTTCGCTGTGGAATCACTGAACTACTGACATTTCACGTGCGAATAGGGCAAAATAGTGGTGACGTAATCACGAGGAGGTAGTCATGGGGACATCAGAAGTGATTTTGGTCGGCGTCGATGGCTCAAAGGAGAGCTTCGCAGCAGTCAAGTGGGCCGCAGAGCGTTCAAAGATTCGCTCATGCAGACTCCACATTATTTGTACGTATGCCGTTGCATCGTATGCTGCGGCAACCCTAGATGGTGGATATGCAGTTCTCGACGATGCGGCTCTTAAAGAAGGAGCATCGCAGATCGTCAAGCAAGGCGTTGACCTCGCAAAGGAAGTTGGAGCTTCTGACGTTCACGGCCTCGTTGAGGCTGGTGATCCCGCGGGGATTCTGATCGACATGTCGCGCGAAGTCGACTTGATTGTCGTTGGCTCGCGCGGTGGTGGCGGTTTCGCCGACCGCCTCCTGGGCACCGTGTCTTCCGCGCTTCCTGCCCATGCTCATTGCCCGGTTGTTATTGTGCCTCGGCATACTTCCGGTAAAGCATTTACTCCCGTTGAGCGTATTGTCGTTGGCTCCGATGGGTCCGAAGGTGCGACCTCGGCGCTCAAGCGTGCGGTTGACGAGGCCGAGCTATGGGACGCCCGCCTGACCGCAGTTGCCGCAGTCCCGATGGCGACGGGGACGACAATGATGGCTTGGTTGCCAGCCAATATTGATCGCGACAAGCTCCTCAAGGATGTCAAGGAAGGTCTTGATAACGCTGTTGACGCAGCCTTGGATGGGCGCCAGCGCAAGGTTGCTCGTCATGCCTTGGACGGCTCTCCCTCATCTTTGCTCATTGAGTTCTCGACTGCCGTCGATTTGGTTGTCGTTGGTACCCGAGGCCGCGGCGGCTTTGCCGGCATCTTGTTGGGTTCCACTTCGCAGACGGTGATCGCGCACTCGACCTGTCCGGTGATGGTAGTTCCATCTGCCCATCATGATGTGTCACCTGATCCTTCGCAGGAGTGGAGCAGGCGTTAAGGATGCGTTTTTAAATAGCGGCGACATCTTCGGGTGTCGCCGCTTACCTATATGTGTTCTTTTTCGAGAGTCTGAGAAACGAAGATGTGGGTGATACCCTATGTTGGTGCGCCCTCGTAGCTCAGGGGATAGAGCACCGCTCTCCTAAAGCGGGTGTCGGACGTTCGAATCGTCTCGGGGGCACAGAAGATACAAAAACGGCTTGGTTTTCAAGTCGTTTTTGTATTCTTCTATTCGGAGAGACCTTCCCAGATTCGCGCGGTTGCGTCATCGGGGCAGTGAAAAATTAACGCGAAGCAGGATGGGATAGAAGTGAACCGGATGATTGCGCGGTTGCTGAACCATCCTCTCACGCGCAATTCTGCTTTCATGCACCTGTGGGCTGGCCAGACCGCGGCGGAGTTTGGTTTCCAAGTTGCCACTCTTGCAACCTCGGCAATCGCTATCTCTCTATTGCACGCCACGGAGTCTGAAATCGGTGTTCTCACCGGTTTGCAAACACTCGCATTTCTTCTGATTGGTCTTCCCGCGGGTGCGTGGGTTGATCGGTGGCGTAAACGCCGGGTCATGATTGTTTCTGACCTTGCGCGGGTTTTTGCGCTCATTTCGATTCCGATCGCCTATGAGTGGTTTACGCTGACACTCACGCACCTGATGATCGTTGCTGCGCTCTTGGGACTTGCGACAGTCTTCTTTGATGTTGCGTATCAGTCCTATGTTCCAGCAATTGCCTCCACGCGGTACATCGCGGCTGCGAATGGCCGGCTCGAGGCCTCGTACCAGGTTGGCGCAGCGGGTGGCCCCGGTTTGGGAGGCTGGCTTCTGGGTGTCCTTGCGCCCCCTCTGGCCTACGTTTTCACCGCAGTAACTTACGTGTTCTCGACGGTGGCGATTTGGCGGATTCGAACGCCCGAACCCCAAGCAGTGCGCTCCAGTGCTTCTCTGTTTGCGCAAATCCGCGAGGGATTGAGCTTCGTCCGACATGAGCGTCTGCTTTTTCCCTTATTCTCTTGCATCTCCTTTGCTGCGTTTACAGGTTCAGGGGTACGTGTTCTCTTGCCGATTTTGGTGCTTCGAACACTGGGTATGAATGCGACACAATTGGGGGTGCTTCTGAGCGCAGGTGCGCTTGGTGGAATTCTTGGAGCAATGACTCGTTCCCTGTGGCTTGAGCGCCTAGGGATCGGGCGTTGTATTGTTGCCACTTACGTCGTTGGAGTTTCAATCCTTGTTTTGCAGCCGGCGGCGCTCCACGTGCCCGCGATTGCTGGCTGGGTGATCGCCGGTGCGGGAGTGGTCTACTCCTATTTCATTACCATCTACAACGTGACGCAGATGAGTTTGCGTCAGGAGATCTGTCCCAAACAGATGCTTGGGCGCATGAATGCGACCTTCCGTTTTGCGGTGTGGGGAGTAATGCCCCTGGGATCGGTCGCTGCAGGTCTTCTTGCCTCCATCGTGGGTGTCGAAGCAGCCATGTATATCTTCGTTGTTCTGTCAGTGCTTGCTGGTGTCGCGATGGCTTTCACTCCCGCGGCTCGGATTAAAGATTCTTATATCGCTTTGGATCCGAGTCAAAACTGAATATTGTCTGAGATGTGAGACATCTCGGGTGGTGCAATTATGTGATCTAGCAGGCTTATTTAGCGTGTATTTATTCAGCTTTTGGGGTGTTTCTCAATTTGTGCTGAAATTCATCTGTATATAAGCGGTGCTAGCATCTGAGGGGTTGAAGATTATTAACCTTGCTGAAGGGATACATCGCGTTATGGAATCAGGTATGAAGCGCGCTTTACGGGTTCCGTCATGGATTGCAACAGGAGCGGCGTGTGCCTTAGTGGGTGTGAGCGCTTTGTTGGGAGTTGTGGCAAGTAATCAATCTGCAGAAGCAGCTCAAATCGATGCTGTGACGGAAGCGAAGATTACCAATACGTCTACGCCAGCCGGTCCGAACTATGTCTATGACAATTTCAAGCTCGAGCTGACTTTTGATACCACCGGCAAGACGGTTGCTGAGAACGATACTCTTAATATCCAGCTTCCCAGTGAGCTACGAACTCGCAGTGCTTCTTTCAATGTAACCGATACGGAATCGGGTGAAGTTGCGCTCCGATGCACTGTTCCGGCAGGCGAAGGTCCAGAGGTGAGCTGTGTTTTCACTGACTTCATGGCAACGCATGTAAATGCCAGGGGAAACATCGTCCTTGTCGCGGATTCGGTGAAAGAGACGACAAGCGAAGTGCTTCATGCGACGATTAATCACTCAGTTGACGTTCCGATGAAGCTTGATCATGGCTCAATCGTCAAGGACACAAGAGGTTTTGCCCCGGAAACAGCGTATAAGTACGGGTGGCAGCTTCACGATGGGCACCCCGAGCGCTTCACCTGGGAGGTCTACATTCCTGAGCGCAGTATTGGTGAAAACACCATCATCATTAATGACACTTTTGATTCCTCATATGGTGGCTACCGTCTTTTTAATGATGAGAGCAGTGAGAATGCGTGGCAGCGCACCCACCTTATGAAGTGGAACTCGCTGGAGGACTTTAAAGCGGATCCCAGTCATGAACGTCCTGCAGAGACTGTTTCGGTAGGGGGTGCAATTAATGGGGGAATCTTCCAGATGACAGATACTGAGAATGGATTCCGTGTTTCATTCCCGAATACGCAGGGCGATGCGTACTACCTGCTCAAGTACTACACAGTTCTGAATGTTCCAGCTAACGCGAAGGTTGGCAGCACTTTTACAAATACCGCGGTTGTAAATGGGCAGAAGGCTGAGAAGACTATTGCCATCAAGACTGCTGGTTGGGGAGATCTGGATGCGGATCAAAAGACCACGCCAACTCCTGAGCCGACTCCGTCTACAACGACGCCTGAACCTACTCCGTCGACGACAACTCCTGAGCCTGAGCCTGTTCCCTCGTCATCGACTCCGGAACCAGAGCCGACTGTTTCGACGACCAGCCCAGCCCCGGCCTCGTCAACAAGCGCAAGCTTGCCCCCTCAAAAGGTTCTTGCCCGCACGGGAAGTGACGCTGCGCTGATCGGACTTTCGGTGCTGTTACTTGGAATTTCGGGAGCTGCACTCATTGCTCGTCGAGAACAATGAGTGATCGGTGATCGTGAATGTGGCTGGTGCGTAATTTCGCACCGGCCACGTTTTCTATATGGATCTGAAATTGTCATATGGCCTTCAATTGCATAGGGGGATTATGGATGAATAGAGTTTGCTTCTCGCGTTATAAATCAGGTATTTTCCTTGCAATATCTGGAAAATGTGGAAAGTGTGAAAAATAACTGAGTTTAACCTGCATGTTGCTGTGATAGCATTCGAGGGATCTCAATACAGTTCGACGTTCTCAACGAAAGATAACTTGTAATGAACTCTGAAGTGACACGCGTCCGCCCGGTGTCTTCTTGGGGAGCAACAGCACTCGCCTGTGTGCTGGTCGGCGCTGGAGCTGCTGCCGGTGTGATGACCTCGAACGGCGTCGCACAGGCTGCGGATGTCAATGTGGTTACCGATGCATCGATCAAGAACACCACGCATCCAAATGGTCCCAACAATGTCTTCGACTCTTTCAACGCCGTTTTCTCCTTCGATACGACCGGCAAAACTGTAGCCGAAAATGACACGCTTACTATTAAGCTTCCCAAGGAATTGAGGACTCGTCAGGCATCTTTCGATGTGACTGATGCTCAGACCGGCGGCGTAGCGCTTCGCTGTTCGGTTCCTTCTGGTGAAGGGCCTGAACTCACCTGTGTTTTCACCGACTACATGAAGACGCATGAAAATGCGAAGGGTCAGATTCACTTGGTTGGTGATACAGCCGCCGAGTCTTCGAGTGAGAATTTGAACTTCACTGTGAACCACACAGTGACACTTTCTGTTCCCATGCCCAATGGAAAGATTGTTCCGAAGTCTAATGCGCACGCTCCTGCCAAGGCCTATAAAGATGGTTGGCAGCTTCACAACGGGCATGATGAGCGCTTTACATGGGAGGTCTACATCCCTGAGCGTCAAAACCATGCAACTACCATCAGCGTGACCGATACCTTTGATCCCGCCAACGGTGGCTACAAGCTTTTCAATGATCCAAATGGTGCATGGCAGCGTACGCGTCTTCTGAAGTGGAATTCGCTGGAAGACTTCCAGAACGACCCGAAGCGTGAGAATTTTGCTGAGAAGGTCAATGTCGGTGGCTCCATCAATGGCGGCACCTTCACCATGACAGAGACCGCTGACGGTTTTGTTGCGTCTTTCCCGAACTCGGGTGGCGATGCCTACTATCTGCTTAAGTACTACACAGAACTGAAGGTTCCGGCCAGTGCAAGCGTCGGCAGCGCTTTCAAGAACACTGCTGTCGTCAATGACCAGGTTGCCGAGAAGAGTATTGTCATTAACACCGCCGGTTGGGGCGATGTTGATGCAGATAAGAAGAAGACGCCGACCCCGACCCCGTCTACCACGACGCCTGAGCCTGAGCCCACTCCGTCAACGACTACTCCTGAACCCACTCCGTCTACTACGACACCTGAGCCCACTCCGTCAACGACTACTCCTGAACCGACTCCTTCAACTACGACGCCAGAGCCTACCCCGTCTACCACGACGCCTGAGCCTGAGCCCACCCCGTCGACGACTACTCCTGAACCCACTCCGTCTACTACGACGCCTGAGCCTGAGCCGACCCCGTCTACCACGACGCCTGAGCCCGAGCCCACTCCGTCAACGACTACTCCTGAACCTACTCCGTCCACCACGAGTCCTGAGCCTGAACCCAGCGTTTCAACATCGAGCGCAGCACCTACGGTCTTGGCTCACACGGGTGCAAGTACAGCGGTTGTTCTTACCGCCGGCATCTTAGCTGGCACACTGGGCGCAATGATTTCGCGTCGACGCGCACAGTAACTTAACCTCTCGCTAGTTTGATTGGCCGGTGTCTCCGTGTGGGGGCATCGGTCAATCGCTATGTGGGGGGCTCCGTGTTGTGATCGGGGGGGGGGGAAGCGCGGGACTTCTGTATCCATTCATCCTTATGCTGGAAACGTGGGCGAAAGCGTTACAGCAAGGTGTATTTCATTTTCAGTTAAAACTGGGATTTTGCTATGAAAATACACACATGTATCGGTCTTTGTCTGAAAAAATTTCCGAATACCCGCAGAAAAAGCCGAAAGTTCTGATGTTGTTCAAGGCGCAACCTGAGTTGAAGCTGAATGCAGGCGTGATAGCCTTCTAATGTTTGGTCACTCGTGTGACAACCCTCCAGAAAGAAATGACTTCATGATTTTCGATGCTACAAGCGCGCGTGTGCGTCGCGCTTCGGTTGCTGGTGCTCTTGCATGTGCGCTTGCCGGAGCCAGCGTGATGTCTGTCGTTACCGCTTCTTCTTCACAAGCCGCTGATCACTATCCCGTTGAGGTTGATCAGGTCGTCAAAAACCTCGTGATGAAGAATAGTTCGACACCGAATGGCCCCAACCATGTGTGGGATAACTTCACCCTGGATTTCAGCTTCGACACGACTGGTGTGGATGTTGCTGAAACTGACACCATTACCATTCAGCTCCCCAGTAACTTGCGTACTCGTGCGACCTCGTTTGATGTCACTGATAAGAACACCGGTGGCGTCGCAATGAAGTGCATTATCCCCAATGGTGAGGGGCAGACGCTGCGCTGTGCTTTTACCGACTACGCAGATAACCACATCAACATGAAGGGCGATATCCACGTCCTAGCTGACGTTACGCGCGCGACCACTTCAACTCGTTTCGAGTTCAAGTTGAGCCATGACATTACCCTGTCTGCAGATATTGACCACGGCAACGTCGTTCCGAATACGAATGGCTATGCTCCCGATACTCCATGGAAGCACGGCTGGCAGCTGCACGAAGGTCATAATGAACGCTTTACCTGGGAGGTCTACATCCCAGAGCGTAATATTCGCTCCAACACCATTTCGGTGACGGATACCTTTGATACCGCTCATGGTGGTTACAAGCTCTTCAATGATCCCTCAACGGATCCGAATGCATGGCAGCGCACCCGCTTGCTCAAGTGGAATTCGCTTGCGGAATTCAAGGCGGATCCCGGCCACCAGAACTACAACGAGAGTATTCCGGTTGGAGGCGCCGTCAACGGTGGCACCTTCACCATGACTGAGACCTCAACGGGCTTCGAAGCTTCTTTCCCGAACTCGAACAGCGACGCGTACTACATGATCAAGTACTACACGGTGCTGAATATTCCTGAAAATGCGAAGGCCGGAAACGTTTTTAATAACAAGGCTGACGTCAATGGGATGACCGCTGAGCGCAGTATCAAGATTGAAACGGTTGGCTGGGGAGACCTCTCGAGTGACAATCGCCCGACTCCTCCCGCTCCGTCGACCTCGACTCCTCCGGCTACCACGGTGACCCCGTCGCCCTCTGTGTCGACGACCGAGGCCGCGCCTTCTCCGTCGACCAGTACCACTCCT
>CALIZH010000419.1 GCA_938028585.1 uncultured Actinomyces sp.
AAAACAACGTGACCCCCAACACACAACCCACAAACCCACCAAACACAACGAAAAGTCTCCATCAATTCAACGTGCTTGCCCCGGCCTCGGGATAAAACGAGCGGGTCCAACCGCGCCTCACCAGCGCGATTGGACCCGCAAACGATCCGAAATGACTCTCAGTTCACATCCATGTCGGGCTGAACCGGGATATCCACGGTCGGAAGGTCGCGCACCGCGCGGCGCACGGCCTTGGAGACGGCGGGGGCGACCCGCTTATCGAAGGCACCGGGGATGATGTAGGACGGGCTCAGCTCGTCCTCGGAGATCACGGACGCGATAGCCACAGCGGCAACGCGCAGAACCTCGGTCGTAATCTCCTTGACCTTGGCGTCCAGGAGGCCGCGGAACAGACCCGGGAAGGCCAGAACGTTGTTGATCTGGTTCGGGTAATCACTACGACCGGTCGCAACGATCGACGCGTACTGGGCAGCTGCAATCGGATCGACCTCGGGGGTCGGATTTGCAAGAGCAAAAACGATCGCACCCGGAGCCATCTTCGCGATATCCGAAGGCTCCAAGATGTTGCCGTGGGAGACACCAATGAAGACATCGGCATCGACAATGCCTTCCTTCAGGCTGCCATGGACCAAGCGCGGGTTCGTATTCTGCGCCAACCATGCACGCGAGGGATGCATACCCTCGATGTCATCGCCTGCAAGTGCACCGGTACGACCGTAGCCGACAATGTCGCGCGCGCCCTGAGCCAGCAGGAGCTTGATGATTGCGGAACCTGCTGCACCAACGCCGGAGACGACGATGCGCACGTCCTCGATCTTCTTGTTCACAAGCTTGAGTGCATTGATCAGTGCTGCCAGCACAACGATTGCCGTGCCGTGCTGATCATCGTGGAAAACCGGGATATCGAGCTCTGCGCGCAGACGCTCTTCGATTTCGAAGCAACGGGGAGCAGAAATGTCCTCGAGGTTGATTCCGCCATACGCGGGTGCGATTGCCTTAACAATCGAGATGATTTCCTCAGTGTCCTTGGTATCAAGGACAACAGGCCACGCATCAACATCACCGAACTGCTTGAACAGAACAGCCTTGCCTTCCATCACGGGAAGAGCAGCTTCAGGGCCGATATCGCCCAAGCCAAGAACCGCGGTACCGTCCGAGACAACGGCGACAGAATTGGCCTTCATGGTCAACAGGTGGGCCTTAGAAGGCGTGTCATGAATCGCTGTGCAGACACGTGCAACACCGGGGGTGTATGCACGAGAAAGATCGTCACGGTTACGCAGAGGAACCTTGGGCTTAACCTCGATCTTGCCGCCGACGTGGGCCATGAAGGTCTGGTCTGCCACGGAAGAAGTGTGAACACCTTCAAGGTCATCGAGAACTTTTTCAACCTCGCGGCGATGTTCGGAATCACGCATGTCGCAGGTGAGGTCAATAACGATGCGACCACGGTCAGAATCGGCAACATCAAGGCCTTTAATCTGAGCACCGGTAGCAGAAACGGCATCCACGATCTGCGAAACCGAAAGGTTGGCTTCGTCGACTTCAAGACGGTAGGACGCGGTGTATGACGGAGAAGTACGCATTGGTCACCTTTGCATATCCGATTGTTTTGAGGAGAGCCGAGAAGGACTCCTCCTACATCGTAGCCGCGCCAGTGCGCGGGTGCAGCAGTGTCCATTTTGAGCCTAATTTCCGAGGCCGTGGTATGAGAAGTCCCGCTTCCTCACTCCCCGTGTTCCGCCCTCTTTGACAGGCATGGAAAGGGCCCGGTCTGCGCAGCAGACCGGGCCACGGGCATTTAATCAACGAAGGATCAAGCGCCAACCATTTCCATAATGAGTTCGCGAACGCGGGCAGCATCTGCCTGGCCACGGGTAGCCTTCATCACCGCACCGACAAGAGCGCCGGCGGCCTGAACCTTGCCACCCTTGATCTTCTCGACGATATCGGGGTTCGCGTCCAATGCTTCCTGAACGGCCGCAGTAAGTGCGCCGTCGTCAGAAACAACTTC
>CALIZH010000420.1 GCA_938028585.1 uncultured Actinomyces sp.
ACCAGGGCAGTACGGATCATGATGTTGCACGCGCGAGACGGAGCATGCGCTGGAGAGAAGCTTTTGTCTTGCAAGCGTTCTTGGCAAAACGTCGACTGGGAAATAATGCGTTGCGTGCGCAAAGCTGCCCAGAAAATCCTCCGGAACTTCAAGCCTTCCTTGACGGACTTCCCTTTACTTTGACGCCCTCGCAGCGCAGTGCCATCAGCGCCATCGGTGCTGACATCGCCTCCTCGCATCCCATGCAGCGCCTCCTTGAGGGGGATGTTGGATCGGGAAAAACTGTGGTCGCGTGTGCCGCCTTGATTCAGGCGATTGCCGCTGGCCATCAAGGTGCACTACTTGCTCCCACCGAAGTCTTGGCACGGCAACATGCAGATTCAATTCGAGCGCTGCTTCAACCCCTTGAATCTGCGGGTTTCCCAGTGGATCTGCGTCTGCTCACTTCCTCGACACCGGCCCCAGCCAGGCGTGAAATCGAGCGTTTATTGGCCTCGGGAATGCCGATCATTGTGGTCGGGACGCATGCCTTGCTCTACGCGCGCAATCTCTTTGCTGACCTTGCCTTGGCGGTGATCGATGAGCAGCATCGTTTCGGTGTCCAACAGCGAGATGCCCTACGTGAAAGCCGAAATGATGGCCTTCTTGTCCATCAGCTGGTGATGACTGCTACTCCAATCCCTCGAAGCGTTGCGATGACGATTTTCGGAGATCTGGATGTCACGGTGATGAAAGGCTTGCCCTCGGGTCGAAAACCGGTGACAACTTTTGTTGTTGATGCGGGAAACGCCGTGTGGATGGAACGCATGTGGCAACGGGCACGCGAAGAAATTGACGGAGGCGGGCGCGTTTATATCGTCTGTCCGCGGATCGACGAAGACGATCATCCCGATGAGTTGCTTGAAGAAAGCACCGCCCCCCTCGCATCGGTGAGAGCAACTATGGAGATGCTCGCGGGGGTTCCTTCGCTATCGGGAGTGAAAGCGGTGAGCGTTACCGGCAAAGATAGCAGCGAAGAAAAAAGCGCCGCGATGGAAGCTTTCTCCAGCGGCTTTGCTCCAATTCTTGTTGCGACAACTGTTATTGAAGTTGGGGTCGATGTCCCCGAGGCAACCATGATGATCATCTTGGATGCGCAGCAATTTGGTCTATCACAGCTCCATCAGCTGCGTGGTCGTGTGGGACGCTCTTCGAAACAAAGCATCTGCATGGCTGTTCATCCTTCGGTGATCAGCGATACTTCGGCGCAACGCTTGGAAGCTTTCGCTTCATCAACCGATGGTTTTGTCCTTGCCGAGGCCGATCTCGCCTTGCGCCGAGAAGGTGACGTATTGGGGTCGGCTCAGTCAGGAAAAGCGTCGAGACTGCGCTTCCTGAGCGTTGTCCGTGATGGCGCGATTATTGAAGAAGCCCGAGAAAGCGCGGGCGAACTTATCGCGGCAGATCCTTCTTTGGCCTCGTATCCGGAATTAGCGGCGAGTCTCAATGACGCTTCCAGCGAAGAGCTGGTGTGGATGGAACGCAGCTAACGTAGTCTTAAAGCATGACACGAATTATTGCCGGCACTTTGAAAGGTCGGACCCTACATGTCCCTCCTTCAGGGACACGCCCAACGTCTGAGCGCGTACGTGAGGCAATGTTTTCGCGCCTTGAACACATGGACGTTATCGAAGGAGCTCGCGTTCTTGACCTGTATGCGGGAAGCGGAGCGCTGGGGTTTGAAGCCCTTTCGCGCGGTGCAGATCAATTAACCCTGGTTGATTCTGCGCAGGGTGCGCTGCGAACTCTGAAAAAGAATGCCACCTTGGTTGCTCCGGGCAGCATCGTTATTGGCGCGGATGCGCTCGCGGCAGTTTCTGGACGGCTGAGCGGCCAATATGACCTAGTTTTTATTGATCCTCCCTATGAGTGTGAGAGCACAACTATCACCGAGATCCTGACAGCACTGTGTGCGCATTTAAGCCCAGATGCCTCGGTTGTCGTTGAGCGATCGACTCGCTCGACAGATATCGAGCTACCTGAAGGACTCATCTGCGAGGATCGGCGCGATTGGGGGGAGACTCGCGTTCTTTTTCTTGCGCCCCCACTTCCACAAACCGCTAAGGAGAGCGAATGAAAGCCGTCATTCCGGGAAGCTTTGATCCACTCACCATCGGGCATCTGGACTTTATTACTCGGGCGTCACGTCTGGTTGACCACCTGATCGTTGCAGTTGGAGTGAACTCAGCCAAGGCCTCGGCCAGCGATATCCGATGCCGTGTGGAAAGCGCCCGCGCGGGGTTGGCTCACCTGCCGAAGGTAGAAGTCCTCCCCATGAACACACTTTTGGTTGATTTTTGTCGCACACATGATGCGGATCTGGTGATCAAAGGAGTGCGTGGAAACGGTGACTTGGACTCGGAGATGGCTCAGGCCGTGACAAATCGAGAGATCGGGGGAGTGGAAACACTGTGGATCCCCACCGATCCAGCACTGGGACACGTGTCTTCATCTCTTGTTCGCGAACTTTTTGCGTGGGGAATGGACGTCTCTCGGTATGTTCCGGCCCCAGTTTTGGCCATATGGGGAGAAAATAGAGAAGCAGTGTACGCGCAGAACCCAATTGGAGGAGACAATGGCTGAAAACCATGACGAGCACGCGGAATCCTCGCAGCAGTGGGAGGATCAGACCGTGTACGGTCCCTCGACTGTGATTGCGGCTTTGGACCGAATTGAAGACCTCCTTGAGGCTGCGCGCGCAGTTCCTCTCTCTGCTTCGGTAATGGTGAATCGAGCGGAAGTTCTTGATCTCCTCGATCAGGCTCGTGAAGCTCTTCCCGATGACCTCAAGGCCGCAGATGCGGTTGTTGCCGACGCGGACGCAGTGCTTGTGCGCGCGGACTCGGCCGCAGAGACGACCATTGCCGAGGCTAATGCCCGAGCTCGTTCGACCATCGACGAGGCCCGTGAAAAGGCTGATCAGTTGGTCGCCGAGGCCGAGGAACACGCCCA
>CALIZH010000421.1 GCA_938028585.1 uncultured Actinomyces sp.
GCGCAGCAGTCATGCGACCAAGAATAGCGGGTAATCTACGACACACAAGCTAGGTGGCGTGGCGGGTGGGGGTACAAGGGGATTGCTGCGCAGGTGAGCAGCAGCTGCGGGGTAGCGGGTATATGTTTCCGCCGTTTCATTGATCGTTGCGGCTAACTGTGGGTATATTTCTCAGTAAGTGTTCGGGCTTCTGCGCCGCATGCCCATGGTCCAAGGAAGGAAGTAGAGCTGCGATGAGTAATCTCGGGGCATATCAGATGGTCACTACGGGAATTAAGGCACTGGGAGGGCCTGGTCCTGCAATTGCCAAGGCAACAGGAGTGATTATGCTCAGCGGTGTGATTATCTTTCGAACTGGACTCAATATCGGTGCAAGACTGCGCGAAGGTAAGACCGCTGAAGTTAAGCTCGCTGATTGGGCACGAGCAAAGTTCGCTCAATCCAGTGCTGATGAGCTATCTGAGGTGCATACGGTCTCTGCTGACGTTGAGTGTGGCGGTGGTCTGGTCCTGCGTGTCGGTGATCGGTTTCGTGCGGGCAAGGTTATCGATGACATGGTCTATATCGAGGTTGAAGGCAGTGACGATAACCCATTTATTGTGTCAGCCGAACAACTGACGCTGCACTCTGACTATCCCTGTCCCGTCGAGAAGGAGATTGATTTACCGACTCGCGATTGATGGCTGAGTACCCGCAACATGCCTCCCGTTTCCATCGGGTGGTCCCGAGAGGTCGTTCCTGCTTCGTCCTATGAGCGGAGTTTGACACCGATCCCTGTAGTCGCATTGGTTGGTTGCGTGAGGAGTGGACGCAGATGAGCATGCCCCTCCCTACTGTGTTGCATGTCGACCATGGCGGTCGGCAATGTGACCCAGAGGAGGGGACAGGATGTCTCAGAAAATTGCCAACAAGGGAGATGGCAACCAGATCGCTCAGTTCGGTGGGGACCTGAACGGAACACTCAATCAGATCAACGGAACACGGATATTGGCGTCCCTGACACTGCCCGAACTAGGCGAGGAGTATCTGTTGGCCAGTTCGATCGTCTCAAGGGAACGGAAGTCAAGACTCAAGACATCAGCAATCGCAGCGATGGTGTGCCTCCTGTGTTGTGGCATCACTGTCGCCATGTATTGATTGTTTGGGCAGCCGTCTCTCAAGGAGATCGTCTTCAGCCCCGCAGAAGGGTCGAAACTCGAGTTGAGCATGAATCTCACGCTAGCCATCCCTGCGATTGTGGCTGTTCTTTCGGGGGCAGGCGCATATGGCAGGGTGATGAACCCGAGTGAGCTCGAGGTGGATCGGCAGCAACACCGAAAGGATGCATACATGGTGGCACGCCAGATGGGCCTCAGTGAGCGAGAGTGGTACAAGGTCGTCGAAGCCGCCAAGCAGAGCTAGATATTCGTAGCTGCGGGAGGAAGTGCACGCCCACGCCTGCACATCCTCCCGCACCTGCGCACACAATCGCACAAATGTGCAGTTATGATGCGCATCACCGCACGAGTGTGCGCCGCTCCTGCAAGCAACAGAGTGGTTCACTTTAATCGGTGTCGGATCGTATTTGTCTGAACTAACGTCCCAACCCATACGTCTGACAAATCCCTCCACAACCAGCCCACACACACCCCAAAAACCGGCCACGGCCTCGTCCCGAACGGACCCGGAAAGTGAACGCCACCACCCGCGTGTCCTAGGATTGGGGGCACGCCGACGCGCCCCCAAGGACGGGAGCACCCGGC
>CALIZH010000422.1 GCA_938028585.1 uncultured Actinomyces sp.
AGCGTCGCGTGCTGAAGCGGCCGCCAAGCAAAGCCTCTCTGAATTGTGTGGAGCGCTGCAGAAAGTTAGTCCAAAAGCAGCCATCCAACTTCTTTATGGAGAACGTCATGACTGTTTGTATGATTATATGTTGCCAAAGGGCGGAGAGATATTTTCGCTATCCCGAGGAGCATGGCTGATCGGTGTTTATGGCAATGGCACGGATAACAGCCGGTATGGTGCTCTCATAGCCTTCAACAAGTACGTTCGATGGGTTGCCGCATATCTAATCAAGCTTCACATCGCTACCTTTGCTGATCTGGACGACACTGAGTGCCTCGCATCTTTCCTCCCCAGTCAACTTGAAATAAGTCGACTGGTTGAGCCTGAAACTCGAATGATGTGGATTGTGGATGAGATCTCAGCGTCAATAGGGCAATGGGTAGACAACAACCTTCCTACCGTATCTAATCTGATCGGATCAAAACCAATGGAGGTCGCAGCTAAAAATATCCACGAGGCTGTCAGCTCACTTTGGTCTGCTTATAGTGACAAGAAAACGGCTATAGAGGAACCATATAGTGCGACTTTACTAAAAGACATTCCGGAAGGGCTGATCCGTGCACTCACCGCAAGACGACCTACAGCGTTAAGTGAAGCAAGCGTGGAAGAAGCACTGCTCGGAGAAGAGCCAACAACTACCCCCTTCGTCCACATTGAGGACACTACCTGGGTTTTGAATCGATCGGCTTGGCTAGATCATCGCGACGACGTGCTCTTTAGATTTGCAATGAAAGAGAGTCCACGTGATAAAGAAGGCCAGGTATTTGAAGACGTTACAGCATCTATGCTTCGCAAATGGGGGCCTCGCGAAGTCGCATGGAAGTCCTCTATAGATCTTCTTTCCCCAAAAAGCAGGAAGTGCAAGGATGAAATAGACATATTCGGGTGTTCGGACGATATTGCTTTTATTGGCGAATGCAAGGCCAACCGGCTTTCGAGAAATAACTTAAGTGTTGGTGTCTCTTTTGAAACGGTAGTGCTGAACAAAGCTGTTTCTCAGCTTGAAACGCGGATAACCCATTGGTATGAGGGATGGAGACCTGGCGGGATAAATCCATGCAAAGCCAGTGAAGCAATTGGGTTTGCAATAACGTTTTCCAGCTACGGTGGAATGCTCTGGCAGTCCGAGAGTCTGATCAAGGAAGATGCCCCAGTACAACACGCAGTCATTCCGTTGCATTCTTTGATTTTTGCGGTGAGTATTCTCGACGAACCTCAAGACTTGAAACGGTACCTTGAGTACCGAGAGGCTCTTATCACGAGTGGAGCGGTGAACCATGATGAGCTTGAATATATGCTCACATTTATTGCCGCATTGAAGGGTCGTAAAGTAACCATTCCTAAGAATTTGATTGATGAGAACGCCCGAATTCTTTTTATACAGTACGAACTGGATGAGGAAGGTAAGTCGATTGATCCCCGTAAGTACTCTAACCAGCGGGATTGGAAGCAACAATTTCGGGATGACCTATGGGATAATAGCAAATCAGTCACTCCATCATTGGCTGATCTGTGACCCATCTCTATATGTTTCTATATGTGAAGGTGCAGCGATCGGCTCCAGACTCCTTTGAAGCTGTTTGGTTTATCTGCTGCGAATCATGATGCCAGCTATTTTGCCATTGTTGAAGAGATAACAGTCTCAAGAGTGTTATAGACTAGGCGCCCTGCCAGAAAGATGCGCAACGACACTATCGTCAGTTATCGGGAGTCTTGGAGAAAGATG
>CALIZH010000423.1 GCA_938028585.1 uncultured Actinomyces sp.
CAGGAAACTACGTTCTGCGATTCGGAACAGGTATTGCAAACACGTACCGCACTTTGGGCGGAGCAAAGAAATTTGGCGCAGCAACAAGTGCTGAAACACGCTCCGGAAGGGGAGTATTTCAGGTATTCGACAAGGGAACCGCTTATTGGATAGCGGAAGGCGGTACCCACTTTGTCGGCGGAGAAATCTTCAAAGCATATGGACAAGCAGGCTATGAACGCGGCTCATTAGGCTATCCGTTAAGCGACGAATACTCCGCGGATTCGGGGCGGATTCAGGAATTCCAGGGTGGTGTCATTACCTCCTCGACTTCAGGGACCTACACCCTGCGTTATGGGACTGGTATTGCAAACGCTTTCCGCGAGATTGGTGGGGTAAAAGTTGTCGGTTTACCACGCACCTCCGAGACCCATTCAGGTAAGGGCGTCTACCAAGTATTCGATAACGGCACTGCGTACTGGACCCCTCAAGGCGGTACTCATTTTGTACGGGCAGGGATCTTCAACGCCTACGGAAGCAAGGGATACGAACGCGGTTTTCTTGGTTTCCCCGTCAGTGATGAGTACTCGGCAGGTTCCGGTCGCGCACAGGAGTTTCAGGGCGGCATCATCACATGGAGCGCAGGTGCGGGAACCTATGTCCTGCGCTACGGGACTGGTATTGCAAACGCATATCGAGATCTTGGCGGTGCACGCTTCTTGGGTGTTGCAACTACAGCTGAGACACCTTCAGGTAAGGGAGTATTCCAAGTCTTTGATAAGGGGACTGCCTACTGGAGTGCAACAAGTGGCTCACACTTTGTTCGCGGACAGATCTTTACAACGTACGGCCGAGCTGGACACGAACGTGGAAACTATGGGTATCCAACCAGTGATGAATTCTGGTCCGCAGGTAGTCGAGTTCAGTACTTTGAGGGAGGTAGAATTGCCTCACAATTCAGCCCCTGCGGCGTAGATGAGGCACTAATGGCGTACACGCAAGAAGACTTTCAGGAATGGATTTTCTTCATTTCTGACAAGCTGGACTACATGACCGATACATTCGCAAAAGAAAACGGTCTGAATCTTGACTTCTCAGTTGAGTCCATTGATGCCCTCGAAGAGTGGATGCTTGCGCATTACTCATCGCCTCAAGACCTCATTAACGATCCGCGGATGCACGATCTACTCACCGTGTATATCGGCGAGACCTATCGTCACCATCTCGGTGGAAAGTGGTTCATGGATCTGGAGAACAAGAAGAACGCGTACTATGCGATGCCTATTCTGAAAGATCTTCGTTCGCGAAGGGCTGGATCAATGACACCCCTCATCGATGCCACAGCATCTCTTAATCGGCGCACAGGGACGTATATGAGCACAATCTTCCGGTACAAGATCGAGCTTTCCAAAGAAGATGACTGATCACATGTGAATGCGTGTAGGTAAAACTTGTGGTGCGGCCTCCCCGTTGGGCGAGGCCGCACCACTTAATAACTCTTTGAGAGCCTAGCGGCGACGGCGCTCGCGTACACGTACCGAAATCTGGATAGGGGAGCCCTCAAATCCAAAGTCTTCGCGCAGACGACGCTCAATGAATCGGCGATATCCGGGATCCAAGAACCCGGTTGTGAAGATGACGAAACGTGGAGGCATATTCGACACCTGGGTCGCGAAGAGGATTCGAGGTTGCTTCCCTCCGCGAAGGGGGTGCGGATGCGCTGCAACCAGTTCACCCAAGAAGGCATTGAGGCGGCCAGTGGGAATGCGTGTTTCCCAGCTATCCAGTGCAGTCTCCATCGCACGAGTTAGGCGGTTAATATGCCAGGTTGTCTTCGCTGACACGTTAATTCGCGGCGCCCATGAGACTTGAACAAGCTCTCGTTCGAGCTCTGAACGAAGCTGAGCTTGGCGTTCTTCATCAACCAGGTCCCACTTGTTGTTGATGATGACCACTGCACGGCCGGCATCAACTGCCTGCTGCACGACTCGAATGTCTTGTTCTGTCAGCGGCTCTGAGGCGTCGAAAAGAATCAACGCAAGTTCTGCCTTTTCAAGGGCTGCTTGGGTTCGAATTGACGCATAGTAGTCAGCACCAGTGGTTCGGTGCATCTTTCGGCGAATGCCCGCGGTATCGACGAACCACCACTGCTGCCCGTCAAGCTCGATGAGCTCATCAACTGGATCACGAGTCGTACCAGCAAGCTCATTGACAACAACACGCTCAGATCCAGCCAGAGCGTTGAGCAGCGACGACTTACCAACATTCGGACGTCCGATCAGAGCAACTCGCCGGGGGCCGCCCACAGGCAGCGCTGAAGCCACTGAAGACACTTCAGGAAGCACAGCCATCACAGCATCGAGAAGATCACCGGTACCACGGCCGTGAAGTGCAGAAATAGCGTAAGGTTCACCCATTCCGAGTGACCACAGGTAGGCCGCTTCAGCTTCTTGCATCGCCGAATCAACCTTGTTCGCCGCTAGAACGACGGGCTTACCGCTCTTACGAAGCATAGAAACGATACGTTCATCCGTATCTGTCATGCCAACAGTCGCATCGACTACGAACAGCACGGCATCTGCCAGATCAACCGCGATTTCTGCCTGTTCTGCGACCGAACGGTCAATTCCCTTGACGTCGATTTCCCAGCCGCCAGTATCGACAAGAGTGAAGTGACGGCCTGCCCAATCGGCAGGATAAGATACGCGGTCTCTCGTAACACCGGGGGTGTCTTGAACAACTGCTTCACGCCTACCAATAATGCGGTTCACCAACGTTGACTTACCAACATTGGGACGCCCGATCACTGCCAAAACGGGAAGACCGAAATCACTGTCCTGTGAATCAGAATTCTCGAACTCCCCATTGAGCAGGGCAAGATCTTCGTCATCAAGCTCAAACTGATCAAGGGAGTCACGCATCGCACGTGCGCGTAGCTCTGCTTGACCTTCGTCGAAGGGCTCTGTGTTCTCGAGGTATTCTTCAGTCACGTCCTTATCCTATCGGTAGTCAGTGATGACAAGCGCGTTACAGGCGCGCGCGAATGTCTTGTTCCAAGACTTCACGAGCGACGGGTACATCGTTATAGACGTGTTTGATTCCCTGGATATCTTGATACCATTCGGCACCCTTTCCGGAAATAACGATGATGTCTCCCTCATCTGCCGCGAGAATTGCCTGACGGACTGCGTCACGGCGGCACGTGGTCACTTCAGTAACGTCATGGAAATCAGGACGAACACGCCTAATTCCGTTGAGGAGTTGCTGGCGAATAGATGAGGCATCTTCAGTACGCGGATTCTCATCGGTTACCCATAAAACGTCAGCAAGTTGAGCAGCAATTTCGGCTAGAGGCTCACGCTTTGTCGCGTCGCGATCGCCATCGGTTCCAAACACTAAAACGAGCTTGCCACGAGTTAACTCGCGGACGGATTTGAGTGTCCAGTCGAGTCCCTCTGGAGTATGTGCAAAGTCCACAATGACAAGTGGTTGTGCGCCTGGATCAGGATTAACGGAGGTCATACGGCCGGGAATCTGTTCCGCGCCTTCAAGAGCCGAAACTGCTGCTTCGAACTCACATCCCAGCTTTAGTGCTGCAACCAGTGCAACGACGGCATTTTGGACATTAACTTCACCGAGCATCGGCATCCGAATGAGGCGTTCATCGCCCTTAGGGGTTACCAGATCAAAGGTGACAGCGGGGATCGCGCGATCGAAGTTAATGCGCCGAACGGTCCAATCGGCCTCGCGATGGGAAAAAACCGAAACTGTAGTAACGGGCACTTCGCTTTCTTGGGCCAAGCGAAGGCCCCACTCATCATCAACACAGACGACACCGCATCGCGAGTGCGCAGGAGTGAACAAACTCTTCTTCGCCTCGAAGTAATGCTCCATATCACCGTAGTAATCGAGGTGGTCATGCTGAAGATTCGTGAACGCAGCGACATCAAAAATAATGTCGTCAACACGGTTCAAACTGAGCGCGTGCGCTGAGACCTCAACAATCGCTGCACCACAATCCTTTTCGCGAGCAAGTGCAAGAATTCGCTCGACCTCAGGAGCCTCGGAAGTGGTTTTCTCCGAATTGATCACGAGGTCGCCAACTCGAATCTCAACAGTCCCGCACAGTGCAGGATCGTTAAAGGTACTGCGCAAAATGGAACGAAGAAGATAGGTTGTTGTGGTCTTTCCATTCGTCCCCGTTACGGCGGCCGTTTTGAGTATCGAGGCCGGATGGCGATAGATATTCGCCGCGATAGTTGCGCTCGCACGTCGCGGATCCGCAACAATAACGATCGGAATATCTGGGTTCATTTCACGTGCACGTTCAGATCCTTCACGATCTGTAACAACTGCTGTGGCACCAGCTTCGACGGCAGCATGGAGAAAGCGAATACCGTGCTGAACCAGCCCAGGAATCGCAACGAAAAGCCAATTATCTTCAATATCGATCGACGAAACGCTGACACCAGAAACGGTAAGTTCGGTATCGGGGCACAGCGACCAATCAAGCCCCTGAACCCCCTCGAGTGCCTGAGAGAGGGGAATTGGTGACGTAATCGGACGAATATCGGTGGCATAAGTCATGACTTTTAGGGTATCCGCTTGCTCCGCGAAAAGCTTCTTCATCGACACGTCAACACAAAATTTCTCTAAAATGAGGGCATGTATGTCCTGACTCGTGAAGATGCACGTCACCGTTCAACCGTTGTTACAGTCCGCCACATTGATGTCACACTTCACCTCGAAGAAGCGGCAAGTGAGAAAAGCTCGTACCGCGTTCTCTCACGTATGACCCTTGTCTCTCAGGAACCGACGCTCTTTGTCGATGTCGCTGGTGAGGTCCAGACGGTTTCGATTGATGATGTTCCTTTAGCATCCGATCAATTCACCTACGACGGTGAACGCCTCGATATCAGCGGAGTTCCGACCAAGCGAGAGGTGACGATTGCCGTTGAAGCTGATTGTCGCTTTTCGACGACGGGGGAGGGGTTGCATCGCTATCACGATCCCGAGGATGGACGCTACTACCTTTACACGCAATTTGAGCCTGAAGATGCCCACCGCGCGTGGCCCTGCTTCGATCAACCTGATATGAAACCCACGTGGACTTTCCATGTTTATGCACCAAATGAGTGGGTTGTGACTTCCAACGGGATTGGAAGCTCTCAGGATTGCGGTAACGGCATCACACTGTGGGATTTCACTACCACTGAGCCTTTGTCAAGCTACATTACAGCGGTCGTCGCGGGCCAGTGGGCGGTCGCCCAGGGCGGGAGCTGGGAAGGAAGCGCAGGCGATGGTAACACTGCAACACTGCAGCTTCGCCTGCTTTGCCGTCAGGCATTAGCAGATTCAATGGATAGCGATGACATCCTAGATGTCACGCGTGCCGGTTTAGATCACTATCACGAACATTATGGCTACACCTTCCCCTGGGGAAGCTACGACCAGATTTTTGTTCCCGAATACAATCTGGGGGCAATGGAGAATCCCGGATGTATCACCTTCAATGAGAACTATCTGAGCCGTGATACACCGTCGTTTGCACTGCGACAAAAACGAGCGAACACAATCCTTCACGAGATGTGTCACATGTGGTTCGGTGATCTGGTTACTCCGGCATGGTGGGAAAACCTTTGGCTAAAAGAGTCCTTTGCGGAAAACCAAGGAACCACAACTGCTGCAGAGGCGACAATTTACACGGGGGAGTGGGCCTCATTTGCTATTGGCCGTAAAGCGTGGGCATTGGCCCAAGACCAGTACCCGACAACGCACCCCATCGTTGCAGATATCCCTGATATCCCTGCTGCGAAAAATAACTTTGACGGTATTACCTACGCAAAGGGTGCAGCAGTCCTCAAGCAGCTTGTCGCGTGGGTTGGTGAAGAAACCTTCTACAAGGGTGTGCGACTGTATTTCCAGCGATTTGCCAACTCTTCAACCGGCCTAGAGGATCTTTTGGGAGCACTGGAAGAAGCCAGTGGCGAAGATCTTGGGAAGTGGAAGGACGCGTGGCTCCTCACGACAGGCCCCTCTACTCTTGCGCTCAGCTGGACAAGTGATGACGCAGGTCGCCTGACAGCGCTTCACATGCATCAGGACGGGCTCGCACGTCCGCACAGCCTTGAAGTCTCATTCTGGACAGCAAATAACGGTGTTTTGAGGGAAAAGTGCCATTTGCGCGCCCGCGTAGAAGCGGCTGATTCGGCCATTGACGTGCCTCTTGAGCTTACTGAGCCTGGTAGCGCACAAGACATTGATTTGGTGGTCGTGAATGACCTCGACTTGACCTATGCGATCTCTCGCTTTGATGAGCATTCGATGCGAACTGCGCTCGCATACGTGTCGACCATTGAACGTCCTATTACTCGCGCCGTCATTTGGTCCAATCTCTTTAGTGCACTTCGTGGCGGTGAATTGGATCCGCGTGACTACATTCACTCAGCTCTTACCCATATGGCTGAGGAAAGCGAAGATGCCATTTTCGAGCGTCTGCTTGCAACAATCCGAGTCGCTCGCTCGTTCCTTCCTCGCAGCTCACGAGATCGTTGCGACCACGAAATCCTGAACACGCTTGCAGAGTTTATGCGTCATGCTTCCCGTGACCGAGGCCGCGCTGCCCTTCGTCTTTTTGTTGACGTCTGGATGGCATGCTCAGATGAGACCTATACCGAGGCCGTGCTTGAACTCGCCCACGGACGTCACAGCGATCGACTTCCCTTCATCGAGGGGGAGGAAAGCGCCTGGGATCTTCGCCGGGCCTGCGCCGCGCGAGGCCTCGTCACCGAGAAAGATTTGGATTCCTGGCTCGAGGCCTCACCGACGGGGGAGAACCGTACCCGCTGGATTCGCTCGCGTGCGGCGCTTCCAAACGCTGATATTCGTTCGCAGGTTTGGAACGAAATTTGTCACGGATCGACGATGTCGAACCTTGACTTAAGTGCTTCATTGCAAGGTCTGAACGACTCAACGTGGAACAGCCCCGGTTATGTCACGCAGTATTTCGATCAGTTGCTCCCATTTTGGATGAAGTCATCAATGGGCCTAGGGATTCGTTTTGTTGAGGATGGGTTCCCGATGTCTATTGATGTTGAACGTCAGAACTCGCTTGAGGATCCCATTGAGGCTGCAAAGACTTGGCTTGAGGAGCACTCAGCGGCCGCGCCTGCACTTACACGCCTGGTCATTGAGAAGCTCGATGATCTTGAGCGAGCTTATTCTCGTCAGAAGCAGTGGCAATGAGTAATCAGCATGCCTCTTCGTCGTCGGCAGGTAATGATCCCGCTGCATCGATGTCCCTCTTGAAGGCAATCCTTGAGAACCCCTTGGATGCTGGATACGGGACCTATCACGAGAAAGCTAGTCGCGGCGTAACTTCGGTTTTCCATCGGACCGTCACTATTCTCATTGCAATCGCATTGGGCATTGGTGCGGGGTTTGCAATCAGTGGTTTGCGCGCCCAAGCGCAAGGGGATGTGCACTCATCTCTTTTGAGCCACGCTCAAACGCAAACGCAGCAGATCACTCAAATGAGAGATGAAGTTGCGACGCTTCGTACGCATGTAAAAGAACTATCAGCTCAGCAGGGACAAAGCAGTATTCACGAAAATGCTGCAACAGCCCTAGCAAATGCTGATACTCAAGTAAGTGGGCCGGGACTGAAAGTTACGCTTACCGATGCTGCAAATGCCGTGTCTTCACGCCAAAGCGGTCAAGGACAGGTACGTGACCAAGATATTCGAATGGTTGTCAATGCTCTGTGGGGTGCCGGGGCTGAAGCAGTGAGTGTGAACGGCCAAAGAATCGGTCCCGGTTCTTTTATCCGAACTGCAGGTTCAGCGATTTTGGTTGACGTCACTCCGATTTCTTCACCGTATACGATCGAGGCAATTGGTGACGCGAATACCTTGTCATTGTCATTGGTTCGTGGCTCAACGGGGGATTATTTGTCCAGTGCAGAATCCCTCACAGGAATTAAACTGAGTGCGCAGTCTGTTAAAGAAATGACGCTCAACGCACGCGATAACCGGTCAACTCGTTGGAGTGAGACCATCGAAGAGGGGCACTAAGGTGTTAGCAGTTCTTGGTCTGATATTTGGAATTGTCGTTGGCGTCCTCATCGACCCAACTGTCCCCACATGGCTTCAGCCCTTCCTGCCGGTCGCTGTTGTTGCTGGCCTCGATGCTCTTCTCGGTGCAGGCAGAGCTTGGCTTGAAGGGACATTTCAAGACCGCGTTTTTGTGATGTCCTTTTTCTGGAACGTCGTGGTCGCTTGCCTATTGGTGTTCTTGGGGACGCAGTTGGGCGTTGGGTCGGCTATGACAACTGCAGTCGTTGTGGTTCTTGGAATTCGTATTTTCTCGAACACAGCCTCGATTCGTCGATTGATTTTTAAGGCCTAAGAATGGGACAGCACGCGAAGAAGACCCAAGCGACTGCTCAGGCTCAAATGGGTGAAGCGGGGGAGAAGGCACACAACGACTCCTCGGCAAAACCCCTGGGGGCGCGCCTCAAAGCAGCGATATTGGCGATGCCTCGAGGAACGCATCTTTTACTTTTTGTCATCTGCCTCATTCTTGGAATTGCTTTGGTCACTCAAGTTCGAGCACAACGAACAGACCCGCTCACCTCGCTGAGTCAGGAAGAACTGGTCGAACTCCTTGACAATCTTTCTGTTCAGGAACAAAACCTTCGTGTTGAACGCGGGAAGCTCGAGTCCCAAGTCAGTCAGCTTGAGGACGAGTCTCAAAAAGAAGAAGCCGCAGCGAATGCTGCGAAGAAAGCCGAAGAGCAAGCAAAGATCAATTCCGGGCAGGTCGCCGTCCACGGTCCTGGGATTGAGATGGTTATCAGCGATCCTTCACATTCTCTGAGTGCAACTCATTTTGTGATGGCGATGGGCGAGCTCCGAAATGCTGGTTCCGAGGCCTCTGAAATTAACGGCCATCGCGTCACTGTATCGTCAAGTTTCACCAGTGACGGGGGAGTGATCAGCGTAGACGGACAGGCTCTTACGAGCCCATACGTATGGAAAGTTATTGGTGATTCACAGACCATTTCTACGGCTTTAGAGATTCAAGCAGGTAGCGCGGCTCAGATGCGTGCAAAAGGTGCTTCAGTAACAATCACGCAGATGAAAGACCTGAAGATCACCTCGATTTCGACACCCAAATCACCGGAATTTGCAAAGCAAATCGGTTAAAAGCCTTCGCGAACACTAGGCCGTCACACTATACTGTTGCTATTGTCCCTCAGAACTGGAGCGAGTAATGGATAACCAGAGCCAAGAGTTTGACCCGACTGCAACTTCGGTCTTCAGCCTGAATACTGTTGAGGAAGTCGCTGACGCGCCTATGCCTTTGTCGGCGCGCGATCAGGACGCAGTCAATGCTCTTCCTGCCGGCTCTGCACTTCTCATTGTTCAACGCGGGCCTAATTCGGGTGCACGATTCCTCTTGGATGCGGAAGTAACAAACGCAGGTCGTTCGCCTCGTGCAGATATCTTCTTGGACGACGTCACTGTCTCGCGTAAGCACTGCCAGTTCCTGTCTCGCGATGGCGGACATACCGTCCGCGATTCTGGCTCGCTCAATGGTACTTATGTCAATCGTGAACGTGTTGAGCAGGTTGAGCTCCACGCTGGAGACGAGGTACAGATTGGCAAGTACCGCCTGACCTACCAGCCCTCACCTAACGCACAATGAGTGCGCGCGCTCAGCGCAAGGCCTCGGAAGAAATTGTTGAACCCTGGCCGCGCGGAATTAGTCGTGAGCCAGAGCTTTCGATCGGTCAACTGGTCGAACGCCTTAAGGCTGAGTTTCCTGCAATCACGCAGTCAAAGGTACGTTTCCTTGAAGACAAGGGGCTTGTAGTCCCTGCACGTACTTCTGCTGGGTATCGTAAGTATTCCCAAGCTGACCTTGAACGTCTCCGCTACGTTTTGGCTTCTCAGCGCGATTCCTATTCGCCTCTTGATGTGATTCGTGATCAGCTTCGAGCACTTGATGCAGGGCACGAAGTTTCCCCTCGACGCGCAGCCCAGGTCGTTGCTTCAGAAGGCAAAGTCGTTTCTTTGGGGAATCGTCGCTCGATTCCCGCTGCAGACCTTGCGGATCTGACAGGATGCGAGCTTGCTGCGATTGAACGCTATGTGTCTCTTGGTCTGGTCACACCAGATATTGCTGGCTATTTTCCTTCGCGAAGTGTCCAGGTGATTTTGCAGATTCGTGAGCTCGAGGCCCTAGGAGTTGACGCTCGAACCTTGCGCTCGGTGCGTCACGGCGCTGAGCGAAGCGCTGATCTTATCGATCAAACAGTCTTATCCCAGACTCCTCGTGATCGTGCGATTGATCGCGAACGGCAAAATAGCCGACGTCTTGAGCTAGGGGAGAGGTTTGCGCAGCTTCATCACGAGATGTTGCGAGTAGCTTTGTCGCAATTGACCGACGGAGGGGTGTAACCTTCAACTTGAACTTGAAGGCTCGCCGTGTCGTTCATTGACCGGCACGCTTCAACTTCGTAATCTAATTTCAGTTCGGTCATTCCATAAACCAAGGAGCATTCGTGAGCGCAGAACCGCTGGGTAGCATGCAGGGGCGTCAGCCTATGCTCTTTGGCGATCCTTTGGAGGGGCGCGACGGTGACGATGTCGGTTACCGAGGCCCTGTTGCCTGTGCGGCAGTTGGAATTACCTACCGTCAGCTCGATTACTGGGCGCGTACCGGTTTGCTTCAGCCTTCAGTCCGTGCGGCTAAAGGCTCAGGATCTCAGCGTTTGTATTCCTTCAAGGACATTCTTGTCTTGAAGATCGTCAAGAAGCTTCTTGACGCAGGGGTATCACTTCAGCAGGTTCGTACTGCAGTCACCCAACTTCACCGTCGCGGTGTTGATGATCTTGCTTCCATTACCTTGATGAGTGATGGGGCATCGGTTTACGAGTGCACCTCGACGGATGAAGTCATTGACCTTCTTCAAGGCGGCCAAGGCGTGTTCGGAATCGCCGTTGGTCGCGTCTGGCGTGAGCTCGAAGGTTCTCTGGCTGAGCTTCCTAGCGAGCGAGCTGAAGAAAACGTTCTTGTTGACGAACTTGCAGCTCGTCGTGCAATGAAGCGTTCAGTTTCTTAATCACTTCGCTCGACTCACTCAAACATCATCGTCTCATACGCGCATTCATGGGAGAGTGGCTGCACCATCAATAAAATGATTCGGTTACTTTCTCAAGTTCCCATTACTTGACATAATGTACATTATCGGATCGCGGCTAATGTGCTGAAAGCATAGTTAGAACGCTGCTCAGCCCTTTATCAGCTAAACTTCTACTATTCGATTATTACTGCGGGAGGATCAAGGTGGCAGATCGCGCGTTACGCGGAATGCAAATCGGTGCTAAGTCGATGGAATCTGAAGATGGCGTCGTCTTCGCCGATCGATTCACAGCAAAGTACTTGTGCACAAACGGACACCAATTTGAAGTTCCCTTCGCAAGCGAAGCAACACCGCCTGCAACATGGGAATGCAAATGCGGACAAATGGCTGAGCTTATTGGCGAGGCAACGGAAGACGAAGAACAAAAGCCCGCTAAGCCCGCTCGTACTCACTGGGACATGCTTCTTGAGCGTCGTTCGATTGAAGAGCTTAACGAGGTTCTTCAGGAACAGCTCACTCTTCTACGCGAAGGCAAGCTGCGCCTAGAGGGCCACTACCGCAAGGGCTGATCGATTTCTGAATAACTTGACATAATGTGGGCCCGCCACCGTGGCGGACCCACATTATTTTTCTGCCTTTTCAGCGACGCGATGAGAATTTGCGCTTAATGCCGTTCTTCGTCACCATGACCAGCTCTTCTACAAAGATCGCACCAGAGAGCTTCGATTCCCCGTGTTCTCGCTCATCGAAGGTAATAGGAACTTCGACGATCGTCGCCCCCATGGACTCAGCGAGAGTCGTCATTTCAACTTGGAAACCGAAACCAACCGTTGAGACCTTCTGGAGAATGCCCGTCTCACGTAGCCAAGTGGCCCGATGAACACGCAGGCCCGCTGTTGCATCTTTAATCCGAGTTCCCAACCAGAAATTGATATACGCATTGCCTGCACGTGACAGTGCAACCCGCCAGGGTGCCCAGCCATTCGTTTTTCCACCCGGAACCCACCGCGAACCGATGACCATATCAGGTTGATCAGGTCCAGCCATTCGTACAAGTAGTTTGGGCAGGTCTTCTGGACGGTGCGATGCATCTGCATCCATTTGGATGAGGAAATCGAAACCCATTTCGAGGGCTTGTCCGAGTCCCTCAACATATGCAGTTGCAAGACCGGACTTTGCAGGCCGCGTGTAAAGATGAAGGCGCGAATCAGTTTTCATGCGCTCTTGGACCCATTCCCCCGTTCCATCGGGAGAAGAGTCATCAACAATAAGAATGTTGAGCTCCGGGAGCACCTGATGAATGCGCGTGAGAAGACCTGGCAAAGACTCAACCTCGCAATAGGTGGGAATAACCGCCACCACTCCCCTGCCGGTTTCATACATCATCGAGTCGGTCATCAGCGGCGCTTTCTATGTGAACGAGAAATGGTTTGAAATGCGAGTGCAACCAGAAGAATTCCAGTGAGCACCCAGCTAATTTTAGCGGAATACGGCGCAAAATGTGCTGCCCATGTCAATGAGCTTCGAAGAGGCAGGTCACCAGTGAGCGTTGCTGATTGCATCCGTCCGCTTTGAGAAAGAAGGCTTCCATTCGGCCTGACAAGGACGGAGTTTCCAGTCGTTGATGCTTGCACAGTCGAGCGAGCAAATTCGATCGCCCGAAATTGTGAAATCTGCGCCTGTTGTGCGCCCTCCGCACTGGTCCCAAAGTGATAGTTGTTGGAGGGGATCACAATGATTTGACCACCAGAATTCACGCCTTCGGCAAGGAGATCTTCATAAGCCACTTCGAAGCAGATTCCAAGTGCAAGAGGGACAGTGCGACCGTCTTCTAACTGAACATCGAAACGCGATGAATTATTGACCGCTTCAAGATCAATCCCTACTTGGGCCGCCTCGGTCGCAAGCCGCGAAACAAGTGATCGTGCCGGAATGTATTCCCCAAAAGGTACCGGAATCTGTTTGCCGTAATAGGATTCGCTCAGTCCAGTATCTGGGTACCAGACTCCCATGTAGTTGTATCGACGATCCTGATCTACACGTGTGATCCCGACAAGAATTGGCGCATCAATATCCTTTGCCGAGGTAGAAATAAGGTCCGCTATCAGCCGGTTATATTTGGGGTCGCGGTCAGTTGAAGACTCGCCCCAGACGACTAGGTCGACCTTCTCCCCCGTTTGTGCAAGCTCACTGGTCAATCGCGCATGGTTTCCAGTAACCTTCCCAATCTGAGAGTATGTCTCTAGGGCAGGAAGCTCAATATTTCCTTGGATTGCAGCAACCTTGATCGATCCTTCTTCTTGAGAGGCATGCAGAGGAAGTGCCATGGGAATAATGACTAAGGCACACGCAGACGCAAAGCACAAAGGTCGCGAATACCAATGTCGATCCTCACGCGAAAAATCAAAACTTCGTCGTAGAAGCACTGCGCAGAAGACAACCACAGCGCTCACAAGTACTTCCCCACCCCAAGGAGCAAGACGCCCCAGAGGCGTCGCAACCTGTGGGTACGCCAAATTTCCCCATGGGAAGCCCGACCACGGAAAATGAGAACGAAGTTGTTCTATACCGACCCAAGAAACAGCAGTAACAAACGCTTGCCCCGCAGCGGAGTTCGCCCACGAAAGCCGCATAAGACCACTCTCAAGTGCGCCCCACACAGCGAAGAAGAATGCTTCCACAAAACTCAACGCAATCCATGGCAGCTTGCTACCGCCCGTCGCCTGAATAGTCCACGGAATAAGCAATAGCCAGAAAGTCATCCCGCAAATCAGCATGTAGCCGAAAGCCCGCCATGCACCGACACGATCAACACGCGAAAGAAGCAATGCAAAGGACGGGATTATCACAAGAGGAAGCGAAATATCGGGAAAGGCCGCCCATAGACCAATGCCGGCAATTAAGCACAGCATGAGGTCAATAGCGGTGCCTTTGACCCCTCGTTTTAAGCTCTTCTCAGGACCCGTCTTTACTCTCCTTCCCAAGAGACAACCCCTCTCAGGATCAGTCGGCGCGCCTGACGAGCAACCGCTGAAGTTTCGTCAGAGGCAACATGGGCAATCTGGTCGAGAAGATCTACCACCTGTCGAATCCAACGAACAAAATCACCCGCGAGGAGGGACGTTCCCCAGATGGCGGTCGTCAACGATGCCCCATTTGCCCATGCCATCACTGCCTGCGCAAGCCCCGGATCGAGCTCTGGGGATTGAGGAACCCCGACACTCTTCTCCACTGACATCACGGCCTGTGACAAGGCAAGGGTTTCTTCCCAAGACCGAGCCAACGTGCTTGACGCAGCAGTCCAGGGTTCAACCGCTGCTGATTCTTCGCCTCGAGATTGGTAGACACACGTCGAAACGATTGCAGCGAGTTCGGGAGCCGAAAGACGATCCCACACACCTCGTCTAAGGGCTTCAACAACGATCAGATCTCGATCGCCAAAAATACGACGCAGCAGCTGTCCGGAATCTGTTACGAGATCATTTTTCAAGAACCCCATTCGATCGAGGACTTCGCACACTCGATCAAATTGTTGTGCAACCGAGTTCGTGCGTCCATCGATTCGTTTGAGAAGCTTCTCGTACTCAGCATTCTTTCGCGCCCAGGTGTGACCGGCACGTGCATGTTCCTCGCGATGTGGACACGAGTGTACGGGATGCGACTTAATCGCCATGCGAAGCTGAGAAATCTCTGCATCTATCGGCAGCGAGTCAAGAGCTTTCTTGCCCCCTTTGTGCTCAGATCGAAGGGTCCGGATCCGCTGTGCCCATTCCTCACGTCCACGATGACGGCGTAAGGCCTCGGAGGGAGGAACGCGAAGGTGCGCAACGAGCTCAAGTGCACCCGAGAAGTCATCTACGCTCAGAGTATGCAAGCGGGCATCGGCGCCCAGAGTGCGAAGCAGCGGGCGAAGGCCAGCGGAATGCTGAAGCTCCAAAACCAGGTAACGATGCGCTTTCCGCTTAGTACCAATATCGAAAACCTGCCCGGGTTTCAGTGAACGGAAAACCTCCTGATCCTGTTCCTTTCGCTGGAGGCTACGCTCTCGTGAGGCTTCTTTCTCCAAACGCGCGAGCCGATCACGCATGGAGAAATACTCTTGAGCGTTCCCGCGTGAACAATCGACTCCCTCTCCCAGGGAATCCAATTCACGTTCTACAGCGCGTGCGCTTTGGGCGAGATGGACGACCGAAGAATCGGCTTGGAATTGTGCAAACGAGGATTCCAAGACCTTGCGCGTCGCCTTACGTGTCGAATGCGCCAGAAGATTAACAACCATGTTGTAGGTCGGATGGAAAGCGCTAACCAGCGGGTATGTTCGTTTCGAGGCCAAAGCGGCAACTTCCTCGGGGGCGATATCCCGACGTCCGCTGACAACCACGTGCCCTTCAACATCGATACCGCGTCGTCCCGCACGGCCAGATAACTGCGTAAACTCACCAGCAGATAAGCGTAAGTGTTCGACACCGTTCCATTTTTGGAGCGACTCAATGACCACCGAACGCGCAGGCATATTGATTCCCAGCGCAAGTGTTTCTGTCGCATAAACAAGACGAATAAGCCCCATTGAAAACAGCTTTTCAACGGTTTCTTTCATCAGGGGCAGCAAACCGGCATGGTGAGCCGCGATGCCTCGTTCCAGAGCTTTAATCCAAGAGTCAATACCTAAAACTGCGTAATCCTCGGGAGGAATCATCGCCGTTGCTTCCTCTGCGATACGCCGGATTTGCTCTGCCTGAGATCGGTTCGTCAAAGTGACACCCGAGGCGATCACTTCGCGAACAGCATCCTCACACCCAGCCCGCGAAAAGATAAAAACAATTGCGGGAAGCAGATTGGCACGATCAAGGGTAATGACAGTCGCTGGACGTGAACGGAAACGCCGTTGATGAGCGCGTCGACCTTGCGGAGAGCAGGCATAGAGCAGTTCTGGGTTCAAACGCTGAGATTGCCCAGAACCACGTCGTGATGGCGCGTAGACGTCGTAAAGTTCTCCATCGACAAGCATGTGTTGGAATAAAGGCACCGGTCGCGTCTCGGAGATAATGACATCGCAAGAACCCCGAACTTGGCCAATCCATTCTCCGAATTCTTCGGCATTCGACACTGTCGCAGAAAGAGCAATGACCTTTGTATGTTGAGGAAGATGGATCAGCACCTCTTCCCAGACAGGTCCACGAAAACGGTCGGCTAGATAATGAACTTCATCCAGCACAACATGACTTAAGTTACTGAGGTCTGCTCCCATATAAATCATGTTGCGCAGGACCTCTGTCGTCATGACGATGATGGGAGCATCTGGATTAATCGACGTATCCCCAGTCAATAGACCAACGCGCGCTTCGCCATAGCGCTTCTGAAAATCAGTAAACTTCTGATTTGATAACGCCTTAATCGGTGTTGTGTAGAAGGCGCGCGAACCCGTCGAAAGCGAAAGCGCGACGGCAAATTCGCCAACAACTGTCTTCCCAGCGCCGGTAGGTGCTGCAACCAGCACACTGTGGCCAGCTTCTAAAGCATCCATTGCTTCGATTTGGAAGTGATCAGGGGTGAAGCTCAAGCCCTCTACGTAGCGGCTTCTGAAAGATCGATCAATCTTTTGCTGCTGTCGAAACTGTGCCATTCCCTCTGCTGGCGACCAGGAAGATTCTTGTGGCTCGGCGGCCTCCATACTCGCGCGGCGTCTCTTTCGCTTTGGACTCACGCCTCGCTCCTGATCATCTTGGCCTCTTCCCAAATTTCCATCGCGCTCCGAGCGTACTCACTGACGCGCTGCATCCACTCCGACGGACATTCAATGATATCGGCCGAAATATCACACAGCAGCGCAAGGATCCATTCCTCGTTCCAAATAGGCAAGGAACATGTAATCATCTCTGCATCTTCAGAAATCACAGTAGATTCGAAGTCCTCGCATATCCATCGCGCATTTGAGGAGATCGTCAGCGTCAGCGTTGAAGGAGCAGGCTCAGAAGGAATTGATACCCTCGGGTGCTTCTCACCGATGACAAGATTATTCATCCGATCTACGCGATAGCTCCTGTGAGTTTCGCGAACTGGATTCCATGCATCAAGAATCCATCCGGTGCTTAAGTGTTTGAGTCCAAGCGGATAGACACAGCGAGCATAAGGTCCGTCAACACCGAGGTACTCAAAAGACACCTCGCGCAACTCATCGATTGCATAGCGCAGATGAACAACGTATTGAGCGTTGCTTTCTTGCTGTAGATCAGGAGAGTTTGAGCTTTCCTGCTCAAGGTGAATGACTTCAGACCCTCCTCGCGTATCTCTCCCCTCTTGGCTTGCGCGAGAGGCAAGTTTTGCGGCAGCACTCAGCAAAACTTCTTCCTCCGACTCACTGAGGTAAGGCGCAAGAGCGCGTAGCGCAACTAAGAGAGCCGCGGCCTCGGCAGGGGTGAGCTTGGGAAGAGAGGGAGTCTGACTTCCGCGAAGAACGACCACTCCCTCTGTCTCATACAGATCCCAATCCAGCCCGTAGGAACGATCAATCATCGAGTCGCCGATTTGCCCCATGTACTCTAAATCGCGGCGAACTTGGCGTGAACTTCGGCCGAAATGCTGAGCGATCTGACGAACATTGTGTCCAGGATTATCCATAATCCACGAGGCCATGGCGAGTATCCGTGCGACCTGAACTGGAGCTTCTTCAGGCATTTTGCCCTCCGTTCAGAGACAACGCGCTCTGGAGTTTTTTCTGTACTTCCGAGGCAAAGCCATCCGGCTCGATCGGGACGACATCGTGAGCATGAGACAAGATGAAATGGGTCCAGAAACTATAGGGAGCCACGTGGCCATGGAAGCGTTGCCATTGCTCCGTACTTTCCCCCATAGCTCTATCGTCGCGCAGTGCACTCTTCCAGGCCTCACTTCCTATTCTGGCGAGGAAACTCGGCTCAAGTGGGCGTGAAATACCGATCGTCGGACGGTCAGAAGGACGCGGATAAGCATCTCCGGGCTCGCCGAGCACCTCAATCGGAGGCAGAATACGCGAAAGCCTGAAACTGCGTTCATCGCCTCGGTCAAGGTCAAAGCCCTGAAGATAGATTGCTGAACCAGAGATGAGGAGATTCCACGGCTCCACAGCGCGATTATCGGTTCCCCTAAGACTTCTATATGCAAAGGAAACAACGCTTGCAGACGTGATCGCTTGGAATAACGGAAGGATATGTTCAGCGCCCGAAAGATGAAAATCAATCGAAGACTTCCGATTTTCTACAGAAGTTGCGCGCAATTTTGTCGAGGCAAGCTCGGTTGTTGACGGATCATTCCATGCTGTCGAGGCTAGGTCAAGCAGCGAGACTTCTTCGGGCGATAGCTTAAGCAGCTCGGCATTCGACGGGCATAAACGGTAAACAAGATCATCGCCACGCGGTTTTACCTCAATGTCAACACCAATTTTTCTGAGCGTCTCTTTATCACGAGTGAAAGCTGAATCAAACGCAGAGTCACTCAGTTTTCGGTAATGTGTCAGTCTGCGAATCTGGGAACGCGAACGTCCGCGTTCTGCATAAGTCAATTCAAAGAGCAGGTCAAGGATACGCACACTGGTATCGTTGCTCTCCACAATGCCCCCTCCTTGTGACAAAATTGATGCACGCTTTAGCCTAGTGCGCGAAAGACCTTGCAGCTACTAAACACACTGTTCACCAATACACGCGGAGAACAAGATGCGAATTCTTCTATCGGCAAGCGATTTTACGAATGCCTCTAATGGGCTTGCTCGTTCAGCCCGCGATTTTTGTGCTGGTCTTCGCGCTCGCGGACACGAGGTACGTGTGATCTCCTATGGCGATTCTTCACATGTTGACTACCCGCTCCAGCGCCTCAGCATTCCTTTCCTTGACAGCTACATCAGCGCCGAGAACTTCAATATCGCACGCCCCGACAGCTCAATTTTCGAGGCCGCTCTGAGATGGGCGCAGATCCTCTACATTGAAGATCCTCTTCCTGCAAATGCTCAACTTGTTCGTGAAGCACGGCGCTTCTCAGTACCTATCGTCGGGAGTTTTCATGTCTATCCAGAAAACTTCCTGGCTCCATTTCCCGCTCTCGATAAACCTATATTCAACCGAATTCTGTACTACCTCTTCGATTACTCGGTGTATTCGTACTGCGATGCGATTCACGCACCAACAGAAGCTGTAAAGGAACGCTTACAAGCCACTGGATATCAAAGTCCTATTTCAGCTTTTTCCAATGGCCTGCCATCTTCCTCGATTCGTTCTGAAGAATCGATAAAGCATCAGGTTTTGAAAGTATCTGAAGGCAGATCACGAAATACCAACGACGTAACCGGTCGTTTTACTTTGGTATCAACTGGGCGTTTGGTTCCGGAAAAGAATCATGAGGTACTTCTCCGCGCTTTAGCCTATTCACGTCACTCTCACAAAATTGATCTTTATCTTGCCGGTAGTGGAACACTTGAACGCGATCTGCGCAAACTGGCCGCTCCCCTAGCGGCTCAAGTCCATATTGGCTTTATTCCCCATAACGAGGTGATTGCCTTGTTGGATCGCGCTGATATCTACGTTCATTGCGCGCTGGTCGAAATTGAAGGTCTGGCTGCGCTTGAAGCGATGGCTCGGGGTTGTATGCCAATTCTTGCTCGCTCTGAACACTCATCGACGTGGCGTTATGCCCTGGATCCACGCAACGTGTTTAATGCCCGAAATCCAAGGCAATTGGCTGCTCTTATCGATTATTGGCTTCAACATCCTCTTGAAAGAACTGAACTTTCCAATAGGTACAACTCGCTTGCCCGTCGTTTGGATATGAAGCACAGCATTGATGCGATTGAAGGTCTTCTCTTACAAACTCTTAGGAATTACCGAAAAGAGTAATTCCCTCAGCATGCTGAAATCCAGGCTGAGGGAATCACTCTCTTTGATGTGCAAATCAAATTATGACTGCGGGATGTAATCGTTCGTCATCACTTGATCAAGAGTGACTTCGTGCTCGAGAAGCCCCGAATTTGACGACATAAAGTTGATCATCTCTTGCCAGCGATTTTGATCTTGTTCCAATGAAACCTTCGAATTCGCTCCCAAAATCAGTAGATTCGTCGCATTGAGAATCTGGGTGGCTGTAGAGCGCGTTTTATCATCAGTCAGGGTAGTGTCACGCTTCTCAGTGGCAGCAAATGCTTGATCTGGATGCTCGACCGCAGCTGTCATCCCCTGTTGCGTTGCGTGAAGAATTTTCTTCAGCTTTTCACGATTTTCCTTCGCCCACTTCGATGTCGTGACCAGAGATGCCGAAACCAAAGGAATGGTGCAATCGCAGTCAACAACACGGGTGTCGACGCCAGCAGCAGAAAGCTGAACAGCATCATTGTTTGCAAAGCCGACAACTGCATCAACGTCTTTATTATTCAATGCAGAAACTTGGGTATAACCAATGGATACAACACTGATATCAGATGTCGTCATATGAGCGCTAGCTAAGTACGCCTGAAGGGCGAGCCATGAAGACCCGTATTCTCCTGGGATTCCTACTTTCTTCCCCTTCAAATCACTAACGCTCTTGATTCCGGTATCGGCACGGGTCAAGATGACGTTGGGCTGCTCACGGTAGTATTGGCCCACCGAAATCACATCCATGCCCTGTGATCTGGCTTGAACTACTTCGTCGCCCGTCGCGAGGACAAGTTGTTCTTGTCCGCTCACAAGAGCGGTAAATACTCCTTCATCATTGCCATGATGGCGGATATCGACCTTTACTCCTTCCTTGGAGTAATCGCCATTGTCCTCAGCAAGGTAAACACCAGAGAATTGAACATTTGGCACATAGGTCAAACCAATAACGGTCGTGTCAGATGATGACGAGGTGCTGGAGCAACCACTCACCACAAATACTGCCGTAAGGAGGCCGGCAATTCCACGAACAATAGGACGCATAATGCTCTCCAATAGTATGTCGCACCTAATCTGTTTCAACCATCACGCGTGAGCGCTTTTCCCATGCGGACATGAGTGTGTAGATGACAACTGCCTGTATACACAGAAGAAGAATCACAACAAACATTCCTGCAGTATCGACATTCGTGCGCATCTGAGAAAGGAGCATTCCCAGCCCCTTTCCTCCCATCACCATTTCCCCGACTACAGCACCTGTAATGGACAAAGTAAAGCCATTGCGAATGCCGGCAAGAATCGCTGGTGATGCAAGTGGAATTTCAATCTTCACCGCCATCGTGATCCCTGCTGCCCCGTCAAGCTGTGCCGCCTCGCATACTTGGCGGTCCAAGGAGCGTAAGCCAACCAGGGAGGAGATGAGAATAGGGAAGAAAGCAATCAATGCGCAAAGCATCGAAATTGGAATCAACCCGTAGCCGAACCAGAGGACCAAAAATGGTGCCAAGGCAACGGCGGGTAAAGCCTGCGAGGTCCCTAAAAGGGGTTCAATAGCCTCGGCGATGGTACGGAAACGGAAGATCAGGTAGCTCAATGGAAGTGCAACGCACACACCAATGAATCCACCGACTAGGGCCTCGACTCCAGTTCGCGCGAAAGCGAGCCAAAGCGAAGGCTGTTGAACAAGGGAGTATCCTCGGGCGAGGACGGCGTACGGCGAAGGAAGACGCCACGCTTGAATCCCGCTAAATGCGGTGATCGCCCACCAAAAGAAGACCAAGCAGACGATGACAACAAGCGGGGCGATAACAGTGAAACGGCGAGGTGCTCGACGGCTCACGGTAATCCTTCCCGCACTTCGAGCTATGCAGCCGCTCAGCAGACACTAGGCCCACTCAACTACTTCTCCCATCCAGGCTTTAACTGTCGGTACTGGAATTACACCAGTTCAACCGCATCGAATGATGCGGGTCGCGGACTTTCACCGCCGGCTCGGACTTACACCGACCCCGAAGTACATAGTTATTCTGGCACGCGCGGAAGCGAGTGTCATCTTCAATGCATGTGCGATTGCGCAAGAGACCGCAGTGTTGCGATCTCTTCAACCGCGTCGTCGGCACGGAAGATTGCCGACCCTGCAACAAAATTTGTTGCGCCCGCGTCAGCAGCACGTTCAATAGTCTTACGCGAGACTCCCCCATCAACTTGAATCGAGATATCCAAAGATGCTGAGGCGATGGCATCCCGCGTTCGTTGGATCTTTGGAAGCATCGATTCAAGGAAACTTTGACCGCCGAAACCTGGTTCAACCGTCATAATCAAGATCATGTCGAATTCCGGCAAAATATCGACGTAGGGCGCGATGTCTGTCGAAGGCTTGAGCGCAAGAGCAGCACGGGCACCCAGACGTCGGATTTCCCGAGCGGTGCGGATCGGTGCGGAAGCGGCCTCGGCATGGAAGGTGACCGACGCACAACCGGCTTCTGCGTACGCAGGTGCCCACCGATCTGGATCTTCAATCATCAGGTGAGCATCAATAGGCAAGATGCCAGTGTTCACGCAGGCTTCAACGACGGGAAGACCCCAGGTGAGGTTGGGGACAAAGTGATTATCCATGACATCGACATGAGCGATATCAGCACTGGAAATCTTTTTCAGTTCGTCCTCAAGTCTGGCAATATCGCAATTAAGAATCGAAGGCGAAATGAGCGGCGCGGTCATGAGAGCTCCTGAGCTACTGGAAGTTTTCGGAGAGCAGCAATAAACATAAGATCAGTTTCGTTACGGTGTTCCCAAAGCTGAATTGTTCGAGCAGCAATTCCTTCTGCTTGCGGAAGGTTAAGGGGCCTGGGAGTAATTTGCGAGGCCACAGGACGCAGATCCAACAGCTCGACATGTCCCGTGGAGAGAACACGTGAAATCTGATCGAGAGTTTCCTGAACGACCGGCGAGCAGGTGATGTAAACCGTCACTCCCCCAGGCCTGGTCAATTCGATTCCTCGATCAAGTAGCTCTGCCTGCAGGGAAACCAACTGTGAGACGTCATTTTGATCTCTGCGCCAACGTGATTCCGGCCGACGACGCATCGATCCAAGGCCAGAGCACGGCGCATCAATAATCACCCGGTCGAAAGACTCTAAAGGCCAACGTGTGCCCTCACCGCCAAAGCGTGTTCCATCGGAACACACGACTTCAGTGTTATCAAGGAGTTCAAGGGTCTTTTCGACGAGGCGCGCTCGATGAGAGTGCACCTCGTTGGCGACAAGCTGAGCGCCTCGTTCAACACCTAATGAAGCGACCAGCGCCGCTTTACCTCCGGGACCTGCGCAAAGGTCGAGCCAGCTCTGATCTTTCCCCGTCACGGGGACTTGAGCTGCCAAAATCCCGGCTAGTTGAGAACCCTCATCCTGAACCGCTGCTCGCCTCTGCCTGATTGCAGGAATACGGGCTGGATCCCCGGACTCAAGAAGAACAGCGTAGGGAGATACTTCGCCATCAGCAATACGAGTTCTCAGGTGATCAAGACACTGATCAGCAAGTTCATCAACCTCAATGAGGCTTGGGCGTGCGACGAGAGAAACGTAGGGTGCCTGGTTGTTAGCAGCCAGAAGCTCCGTAATCTCTTCACTGGAACAACCGTTGGCAACGAGCGCACGACTATATTCCTCGACCATCCATTGCGGATGAGAGTATTCGATCGCCAGGCGTTCTGATTCCGGAAGTTCATTCAAAGCTTCCTGCCTTGCCTCTTCACCTTCACGGATCACAGAGCGCAAAACAGCATTAATGAACTTTGCTGGACCGGCGCTGAGATACTGCCGTGCAAGATCGACAGTTTGAGAAACCGCAGCGTGGTCGGGAACTCGCATACGCAGCAACTGATAAACGCCAAGACGCAGGATATCAACGATGCCGCCTTCAATATCGGAAAGCGGACGTGAAGAGTTTCGAGAGATCACCCAATCAAGGAATCCCTGTTCGCGTAGGGTTCCGTAGGTGAGTTCAACAGCGAAAGCTCGGTCACGTTGATCGAGATGGGCCTGTCCTTCAAAAGATTTCAGAACTTTTGGAAGAACCAGATTCGCGTAGGCATCCTCATTGCGCACCAGTGTTAGGACCTCGAAGGCAACCTGGCGGGCGGGATCCGCTTCGCGGAAGGAACGATATCCGTCGGAATAACGGTGAGTTGCCATCAGAGCGCTATCCCTTCGCCGAGCCGGACATCACTGTCCAACCGCGCGCCGCGTGCCCATGCAGCTGCATCCATCCATTTTTTCCCGGCGGGAGCAACCTGACCAAGCTCAAGACAGAAGTCCGTACAGCCCACAAGCACGTTCTTCTTCGAAACGATGAGACGGCCGGGGCCGGGGCTGGGAACATCGGTCAAAGAAACCTTACCTAGCTTGAGTCGTCGCCCACGAAACTCCGTATATGCACCTGGGCTGGGAATCACTGCGCGGATTCTCAGCCACGTCTGGCGGGCACTCTCATCAAAGGAGATGGCACCATCACTGGGCTCCAAGCGCCGGGCATAGCTGAGTTCCACACCCTCGGGAACGACTTGCGGCTGTGCAAGAGCTTGCCCAGCCTCAATCGCATTCACCACATCAACAACTTGCTGAGCGCCTAAACGCGCCATTTCATCGAGGAGCTCACCACTGGTCTGATCGGCAATCTCGACCTTGCGACGGGAATAAACGGGACCAGTATCCAATCCCTCTTCTAGCTGGAAAACGCTGGATGCAGTTTCACTCAGTCCCGAAAGGATTGCCCACTGCACG
>CALIZH010000424.1 GCA_938028585.1 uncultured Actinomyces sp.
ACAGCAAGATGTGTGTCAGTCAGTGCGACTCCAATAATTCTTCGAGTGACATGGGTTGTCTGGACGACTGCTCCGGTGGAGGTCTCAACGACCGCAAAATACGTTGTCGCTTTCGTTGAACTATTGAGCTTGAATGCTACGTACTTCCCGTTGGGGCTGAGTGCCCAGTCGTTCGTAAGCGTGGTGGTCTTGGTTGATGGTGACTGTTCACTCGAAGAATCTGGGTGGGTTGGCGCATCAAGAGGATATGTGAAATCATTCACTTTGATCTGTGTTGCCCATACTATGTCCTTGCCCTTGTCTGAGGATCGCCTTCCGAACACGGAGAGCGAGGGAGGTTCACCTCCGGTTCCCTCTTCTATGAACTGGCTTACTCCGGTAATGTAGTATCCGTTCGCGGCGATGGAGTTCTTCCACGATGTGAGGTTTGGGGGATTTTCGGCCGAATCTATCGACTCAGCCGTAGAGAGATCCAGTGATGTGATCTTAAGTCCAATGGTAGAATCTAAGGAGCGATGGTAATGGCAGGTGCTGATTGTCAGCATGACTGCAATCATAAGGGCTACAACAGTGAATACTCTGGCATCTCTCCGTAGTTCCTGTTGTATGAATGAGTGAGATGTAGAGGCCGACTGTGAATTCATGCGTTCCGCTCCGTAACTCCGTAGAGGCGATAGGTCGAAGAATGTTCGCTAGGGCCACTGACATTCAGGAGGATGGTGGTGCATCCGGGGGTGCTTCTGAAATCCACGTAAGGGCTCCTGGGCTCTCCTTTATCTGCCATAAGTTGACGCACTCCCTCTGAGAGACTGAGTGGACTCGTGTCGATAGTGTCACCTTTGACTGGGATAGTGAGTGCCGGCGAGCCGTCCGATGGACGTAGGGAGATGGTCGCGACGATGGAGTCACCGTCTGGACGAGGGGCGATCCCTGCCTGAGCAGAAGCTAGGCCTGGGTAGTGCTCTGCAGGTGTGGCCGTCCGGTCTCTGGGCGTGAATACTGTGGCGACTCGTGGAGTGTCCCAGGCAGTCATGACGTCATATATGGACTTGTCGGAACCGTAGTAAGGGTATGTCGCCAAAGTCTGAGATGCGGTGGAGGCGACTTCGTTAATACCTGACGCTGCGCCAAGAGGAATTCTGTCCATGTTGCTGGAATCACTCTTAGAGGCCTGATCGATGTTGATGGCCTGTGCGGTAGGGTTCCCGTTCTTGTCGCTCTGATTAGTGAACTGGGCGGCCCATCCAGAAATGATGACCGGATTTGCTCCCATGTCATCGCTGTAGCTTCGCGACCGTAAGTTATCGACGACCATCGGATCAATGAGGAGATTGTCGATGCGGGTGCTTGCGGACGGGTTGGTGTCGGGAGCCACAGCGATGCTTGAGGTTCCTGCCCATTTTTCTTCATCTGTGTCCTCATTGTCTTGTTCGAAGGTTGAGACAATGAAGGTACTGTGGCCGGCTGCCCCCATGAAGGTAGTATCAATGGCGTCGCTGTCGCTCCACAACTTCCTCCCGTCCTTCAAGGAGTATGCTGTATCCCCGTCGAGAAGGGCGGAATCTGTCAGCTGTAAACTGCCACCATGGCTCATGTGTCTTATGACGGGAGTGCCTGTTCGAGTGTCAAATACCAGTGTCGTCTCTGGTGGATCGGATGCTGACAAGTATTCTTCAGAATTGATGCCCAGATCATCTGGGATTCTTGCCCTGAGAGCGAGGTAGTCTCTGTTGGGGCTTGTAAAGGCATATTGTGTGTTAAGGGTTGCTCCGTATGTCCATAGGGTACTGCCGTGGGCTGGCTCTAATGCTGTGATCCCCTCGCTGCTGATCACAATAGGTCCTGCCGAACCGGCGATGACGTGATCGACTCCCACCATATCTTTGACCCAACTCGTTTTGGTGTTGATTGTTGTTGCGATGGGTGCTGTCTTGTGAGGTCCGGCAGAGGTACTGTGTATAAAAGGTGTCACGAAATAGTGTGCCGTCGATGTCAGCAATGAAAGTGCGATGATTGGCGTGAGTGATATGGCGGCAAGTTTTATCTTCGTGATCGGTTGGAGTTTTAATGATGCTTGCTTGGCTACCTTGACGCTGCTCTCGCCTG
>CALIZH010000425.1 GCA_938028585.1 uncultured Actinomyces sp.
TAAGGGGCGCCAGGCAAAGTCGAAGGCACGTCTGGAGCGTTACGAAGAAATGGCTGCCGAGGCCGAACGCAGTCGAAAGCTTGACTTCGAAGAGATCCAGATTCCGCCGGGGCCCCGCTTGGGTAACATCGTCATCGAAGCGACGAACCTTAAGAAGGGCTTTGGCGATCGCGTTTTGATTGATGGCCTGTCTTTCTCGCTGCCGCGAAACGGTATTGTCGGTGTGATTGGTCCTAACGGCGTGGGTAAGACCACTCTGTTCAAGACCATTGTTGGTCTTGAGCCTCTTGACGGAGGAGAGCTCACCATTGGTGAAACCGTCAAGCTCAGCTATGTCGACCAGAATCGCGCGGGTATTGATCCCAACAAGACTCTGTGGGAAGTTGTCTCTGACGGCTTGGACTACATTCAGGTGGGCAATGTCGAAATGCCCTCGCGTGCTTACGTCTCTGCCTTTGGATTCAAGGGTGCAGACCAGCAGAAGCCTGCGGGCGTTCTTTCCGGTGGTGAGCGTAACCGACTGAATCTCGCGCTCACCTTGAAGCAGGGGGGAAACCTCTTGCTGCTGGACGAACCGACCAACGACCTCGATGTTGAAACTCTGTCCTCTTTGGAAAATGCGCTTCTGGAATTCCCCGGTTGTGCGGTGGTCATCACCCACGATCGTTGGTTCCTTGACCGCGTGGCAACCCACATTCTTGCGTGGGAAGGAACGGAAGAGAATCCTGCCTCGTGGTATTGGTTTGAAGGTAACTTCGAGTCCTATGAGAAGAACAAGATCGAACGTTTGGGCTTGGATGCAGCAGCGCCTCACCGCGTGACGCACCGTAAGCTCACTCGCGACTGATCTGAGGATTAGAACTCAATGGGAGGGGACGCCTAAGCCGTCCCCTCCCATGCTTTTGACGTCCGTCTATAAATTGAATCCCTGTGGTTTCTGCCGTTGGCTGTACTTGTGCGCCTGCGGCTGCATGAGGATTAGCTCTATGCCATGCCACTCATCGGTTTACCAGTCTTGGGATCGACTCCAAATCCCCAGTGGCTTGATGTATGCCCTTCGCTTGGGACACGGAGCATCGCCTCTTGAGTAGCGTGAGCGACAAGAACTCCCGCCTCGGTGAAGATTGAGCATTCGACCAGCACTCGACCGTTCACGACTTGAGTGCAGCGTTGGTCGAAGAGAAGCCAGTCATTGATGTCAACATCGTGATGGAACCACATCGCATGATCTAAAGATGCTGCAACCAATCCGGGGGTCATCCATGACATTCCCAGAACGCGTAGCGCAGGCTCGAGCATTACTTGGTCGACGACATAGGTCAGAAGAGCACGATGAACGTGCTGAGTCGTTTCGGAGGGAATCTCGGCTCGAGGCTTCATCCACAGTCTTTGCGTCGGTAGTTTCTGTGGATCCGCTTTTGTGTAGAGACTCTGGCCGATATGACGTACGTCGAAGGCAGCAGTTTTCCCAAGGAATTTGCCGACGGGGTGATCCATGAGACGGAAGATCTCCAACGCTGATCGACACTCACTTGCGGCGGGCACATCGGGCGCCTCGGGGGAATAGGAGGGCGCAGCCTCGGGACCTTGGAAAGAGACACTCATCGTGAGAATTTCTCGAGTGTCTTGGAAGCAGGATACGGAACGGTTGGAAAATGAACGACCATCAAGAACGCGCGTGACGTCTAGATTGAAGGTCTTTTCAGGATCTCCACCTCGGACAAAATAAGCGTGGAGAGAATGGGGGAGCCTCTCAATGGGGACAGTTGCACTTGCTGCAAGCAGTCCTTGCGCCAAAACCTGGCCGCCGTAAACCCTGCGAACCTGGGGGAGTGAGCGTGCGACGAATGAGTCATCGCCGTTTTCCTTCAGGCTAAGAATTCTTAAAACTGAAGCGACTGGTTCAGTCGAAATTGTGGGAATAGGCAGCGGCGTAGTCATGGCTATATTGTCTCTAACTTTGCATCTAAATAGCAGTGCATTTCTGTATCACAAGTTGCAGAAAGTGACGTATTGCACCAAATTGTCTCGCTCATATATATTATGAGCGGTAGGTCACTTGTTTCTG
>CALIZH010000426.1 GCA_938028585.1 uncultured Actinomyces sp.
AGAGTCGTCATGGCTGCGAGCATAGCGGGAACGCCGCCGCCGGCGCTACCTCGCGCCAACAGGCCGGCGAAGGATCGAGGCTGATGCTGTCCGAGACCAGTCGCGCAGCTGGTCTCGGAGGGCATGATTAGTCGAGGATCTCTCCGGAGCCCGGTATGGGGGAGTCCAGCTCGATCTCGAAGGTCTCGAGCCTTGACGCGATCACCTGCTCAATGAGCCTCCTGGACCCTGCCAGGTAGATGGAGTCGTGGTAGATGGGGCACGCCGCGGTGAAGGCGCCGTCGGCTGCGTGAATGAGCAGGGGAGCGCAGGATCCCAGTTCTCCCGCGTGCCGGATGAGCCAGGACAGGGGCTCCTGGAGGATGAGCGCATCCGTGGGTCTCGCATCCGGCACGGTCAGCGGCTCGATGGCGGTACGTATGAGGTCGAACAGGTCGGGTGGCGGGGTTGGAACGGGAGACTGCTCTTGCAGTACTTCTGCGTAGCCCTTCCATAGAGCGAACCAGCACAGGGGGTCTCCTCCCTGTGCCAGGGCATATGTCAGGTGTTCGGCCGCCTCAGGACGAAGGTGTGCGTAGGGAGGGTCGATGTCCCTATCGGTGAGGTGCCTGATGCTCGCCCACGAGGTGTTGACGGTCAGGGGTGCGCCCGGGATGAGTGTTGACCACGGCAGTACTTGACCGGAATTGTCGAGAACTGGAAGAAGGAGGCGTGCAGCCGACTCGTGTCGATTGCCCACGATGTCGCGAACCGATGTTGAAGGGCTGCATTTGAAAAATACCTTAGTGGTCATGTGTTAAATCCATAGGTTACGATATCATAGGGCTGATCAAGTCCGATTTTCGGGATGTTATAGTATACCTCAATAGTGACGAATACTGCAGTTTCTCTTTGTGTCAAAGATATTTCTGTTGACGACATTCCAATTGTGAACTTGCATGGCGAATGCTGGTTCTCAACGCATTCGCGTGGCGGTAATTCCTTGGTGGGTAACCCTTCTGCGTCATAGCCTGCAAATTCTCGTGCAATAATCATTGCAGGGGTAACTGTAGAATGTACAGAAAGAGTGTTTTCAAGAGAATTCTCTGAGGTGATAGTTGTTAGGGTTCTAGGGTGTACGGATGGTGAGGTGGTGTTAAAAGACTTTGTTTCGAAATTGTACCAGATCGATGAGAGGGGGGAGATTTGATTTTCCTTGATCGAGGCGTTAGGGGGAGTGGCTGGTGGCTGCTCAACCTTCTCCAACGCTGGGGCTGTGGATGTGCTTAAGGTGGACGTTGGGCTGGCGGAAGGGGGTTGGCCCTGGCCGCAACCTGCGGCCAGGGCCAAAACTGAGGCGAGGGCCAACGCAGATGGCTTTGTCCTCAACTTGACTGAGTTCAGCACGTGAACCTGCTCACCCCGGGAATATCCCAGCTGGCTGTCCTTGCTTTGTAAATCGTCCCAGCCTCGAGTGATGCGTGCATGGAGTAGGCTCGGTAGGAGTGGGTCCCCTCTCCGACGCAGTTCTTATGTGGGGTCGCCGATCCGGAGGTGGAAGAATAGTTCTTGCTGGATGAGCCGCTTATAAGATACTCTTGTCCATACCAGCGATCGCGGTAGATAGACGTTACCGTTTCCACTCGCTCAACTGAATAGGCGCAGTTCATTTCTGCGTGAACAGAAACCGATACTTGGTCGGCGCTCTTGTGGGGGTAATGCGTCCTTCCGGTGCATTTTGCGGGAGATAGTTTTTCGACGGCCTTGGCTGGAACTTCTTTATCTGGTGTTTCATCCGGGAGGGTTGCAGTGGATGAAGGCTGGGGGTTCTCGTTAATACTGGGCGTTTCAACGTTGTCGTCCAGCAGTGTTAGTTGGTCGCTTCCGTCGCTGTTCGCTGCTGCTGCCGGAGTGAGCAGTGCCAGTGCCAGTGCTGCGGACCCGACTGCGTGAAGGGCGGTCGATTTCTTTATGATCATGACATGTCTCCTTGGGGGCGGGCTGGTGTGTCGAGTGTGGTAGCCAGCCTCTGACTTGTGTGGGTGCGGTGATTACTGTGTCATGAATACTTCTTCGCCCTCCGGATTGTCTATCTGGAAGCGATGCTGAGGTGCCGCTGACGTCGTCATTGAGGGCCGTAGTGTCTCGACTCAGTAAAATCTGCCGTGTCGTTAAATCTAGCACATCGTTGTCTGTGCGGCCAGTAGATCTCCAGTCTTTGTCGATATCTACATGTTCTTACTCGAGGCCTGCTCGGTCATTTTGGCGAAATGGGCGAGAGGTGTGGGAAGCAATTTTATTGAATCTGGAACTTTCATGCTGTGGTGAGGATTCTCTATGTTTCGTTTGTGCACTCTCTACAACAGGTCCTGCCGTGAGTCGTGATCCCGCATCGGTCGGTTGGGTGCGGGATGAGCGCACGCAGTAAGAAGTGGCGGTGCGCGGTGCTGGCGGTGGTTGGCCATCTGACGGTCGGCTGGAAAAGGTGCCTCGTCGCCATGCTCCGGTGTGTCCGTGGTTGTTGCGGCCTCTGCTTGGGGCTGTGGGCCTGAGCGTCGCCGAGCGTGGAAGCGGCAGCAGCAGAAGGTCGCCGCCTCGATCCGCTTCTCGGTCGCGGTCAACCGGCGCGGCGCAGGCGCAGGGAGTTGGTGACCACGATGACGCTGGAGGCGGCCATGGCGGCCCCCGCGATCATCGGGTTGAGCAGCCCGGCGGCCGCCAGCGGGATCGCGGCCACGTTGTAGGCGAAGGCCCAGAACAGGTTCTGACGGATGATCCGCAGGGTCGCCCGCGACACCCGCACCGCCGCAACCGCCGCGTCCAGGTCCGTGCGCACCAGGGTGATGTCGGCGGCCTCAATGGCCACGTCCGCCCCCGATCCCATGGCGAAACCCAGCCCCTGCGTACCGGCCTGGGCCAGGGCGGCGGCGTCGTTGACCCCGTCACCCACCATGCCGACCACCGCGCCCTGGGCCTGCAGGTCGGC
>CALIZH010000427.1 GCA_938028585.1 uncultured Actinomyces sp.
TGAAGAGCCAGTTGACGTGCTTGTGGGCGGCGTAGGGCTGGTCGATGTCGTCGCCCTCAGGTGCCAGGTCGTAGCTGCCATCGGCGGTGACTGCTTTCAGTCCTTCTGCGAAGCTGGAGGTGAAGGCGTAGATGTGCCCGTCGGCCGGCCCGGAGTAGGTGATGTGGAAGCGCGCGGCGTCGTATCCGCCGGCGGCGACGCCGAGGGTGTCCCACCCTGGCCACAGCACGGTGGCCTGGTTGTCGCCGGATTGGCCCAGGAGGTAGGCGGCGGCGGGCGCGCCGGTTGCCTGGCTGATGTCGGCGGGGATCTGAGTGAGGGTGCCCTTGGAGACGGCGAGGAGCGTCTGCTCGGGCTCGCGCAGCACGCCGGAGCCGGTGGCGTCCTCTTTAATACGGAGGGTCAGGGTGCCGGCCGCGTCGGAGGTGAGGTCGAAGATGTCGGCGTGGCCGCGGTCCAGGGTGGCCGTGGTGCCGGCGGGCGGGGTGCGCATGGCGTCGCAGGTGGTCACTCCCCCACTTGCCGAGGCTGTGGCCGCGTCGGCTTCTAGGGTGGCGGCCGCGTCGTTGGTAGTTTCGTCGGCGGAACGCTCGACCGCATGTGTGACGTCGGCTGCTGCCTCGGTCGCGGCCGTTTCGGTGGCCGAGTCGAGTTGCGTATTCGCCTCGTCGGCGGCATGGGCTCCTGCTGGCGCGAGGAAGGAGGCAGCCGCGAGGCTCATCGCGGCGAAGGCCCGGGCAGCTGCGCGGCCCGGACTCCTGTGTTTCGTGGGGTTCATGGAGGGAGTCCTCTAGGTGAATAGCACGTAGTGAATGAGAATCGTTATCATTCTATTCCTGTTACGCCTCCCTCGCTCTCTCAGCACTGCGCACCGTTAGCAGGCGCCAGGTTTCCGAGCGTCGATCCTCCGCACGCCGGGTCGCAACACGGCGGGTCCCCGCACGCCGGGTCGCAACACGGCGGGTCGCAATACGGCGGGTCGCAATACGGCGGGTCGCCGCACGCCGGATCACCGAGCATCAACGATACAGTTCCCCGAAAATGTCGCACGTAATTCCCTCCCCCATATTTCAAACTTTGAAACCGCATCGTTGAAATTCTGCGGTTTTCAGACTGTTGAAAACTTGTCGGACAACCGAATTACGTGCAACTTTTGGAGAGTGAACAAATAGGTCAGATTCCTGAGCGCTCTGCACCATGTTGTCCCACAACGTACCCACACCCGCCCACATGTACTCCCAGAGAGCACGACACCCAACACACCCCGAATTGTGAGCGCTGATTTACGATGTAGTGAAATCTGTGCAGACAGCCACTTTTCTTTGCGATTGCTTGGTTTCGGCTGCAACGCAGCTTACTGTCTGCACGGTTGAATACTCAAATTTCGAGGGATAAACTATAACCATCAAGCGCCTGACACAGCTGCCAAGCTCGCCGGGCGCTTTTCTTGTTTAAACACGCAGGGTCGCGCCGACGCCACCCGCGTTGGCACGCACCACGTACGAGAATCGCCGGGCGAACCCCGGCCTCGTCAAACAGGGACACACCATTAAATACGATCCCACGAGGAGCCCACACTTGTTCTCTACCATCGACGTCATGGTTGCCCAGGCCCACATCGATCAGCTCAACGAGCTCGCCGACGCGAAGCGTTCGCGCAAGGCCGACCGCCACTGAGCTACTCCCGGCTCCGCCGGAGTTCCACGCAAGTCCGCAGACCCGCATGGGCTGCGGACTTTTTGCATGCCGTCGCAACCGCGCTTGCGACAGCAACCCGCAATGTACCAAATCCAAGAAGGAGAATGTTCGCGTAGTTATTTCGAAGGGCGCCTTGCGCTCGATTTGATACCGTCAACATGCTCGTTCAGGCTTGTGGATACCTTGTGCCACATCGGATCAAGTACGAAATCGATACCACGTCTACGAGCATACTTTGCGGCGGGTACGAAGTCAGAATCACCAGAGATGAGGATGATCTGCGTGACGAGATCACGTTCGGCCAACGAAGCAATATCGAGACCAATACGCATATCGACTCCCTTCTGCGTGATGGTGAGTCGAATATCGCGATCGGTCAAGCTCTCGACGGTCCTTCTACCCGCACACAGATCCTTCAGTACTCCGGGCCGCAGCGTGTATTCACCGCCGCTTGATAGCTCTTCGCCTCTTCGCAAGGCAACCTTGCGCTTCTTCACCAATGCATCGAAGAATGCGCTCATCCATCGATACTGGTCACTCTGGGCAAGGTTCACCTGGCGCTTCGTGATGGGGTTGAAAACCACTTTCGTTGATGGCGGGCAGTCGTAGTAGAAGATCCGGTAGAGGCTTGCCTCTTCAGCACTCCCCTTGTTGAGGTGGCGTATGCAGTATGAAAATAGCTCATCTGCACGTTCCTCGGGGGTCTTGTCACCAAACAGTTTCTTTGCCTGAAGGCGGTAGAACCCACCATCGACAAGGATCGCTGTACGTTCGGAAAAACTGGCCACGTTGCTGCTCCGGACTATCGGTCACGAACGTGGTGCTTAAGTTCCGGGTTTAGGTTGGGATTGCGG
>CALIZH010000428.1 GCA_938028585.1 uncultured Actinomyces sp.
ACTCACTGCAGCGTCAAAATCAGCGATCGCCTGGGCCTTCTTGGCTTCGCCAGGTCTCGTATCCCGCTCTGGGTGATACGACAGATCTACCTCGGGTAGTCCGAATATACCGGTCTGCGGGTGGTCGGCTGCCCACTTCTGTTCCGCAAGAGCTGCCTCGACGGCAGCGACTCCTTCTTCATATGCGACTTTAGCTGCAGCAGCACGCGTTTGAGCTTGCTCCAGCGCTGAAGCATAGACTTCCCAGGCATCTGCGGCACGGCCGAAAGTCGCTGAGGCACACCACCAATTTTCCGGCTGCAGCTTGAAATGTTCATGAAACCGGTCAGCCGCCCGCCCACTCCAGCCAGACACTGAAATTTCCTGCAATGACCAAGCGATTCTCTCGAAATCGGAGGCACGATCGCGCATGACAGCGATCCGCCCGCGAATGGCAACAGGATCACCCTTGATCTCGAATGTTGGCGCACCTTTATGTGTCACACTCACGCTAAACCCCCTTGACCAGAGGCTCTGTGGAGATAGCAGCTGCTGCATCACGAGCGCGTGTCATCGCCTCATCACACGCAGTCATATAGTCAGAGTAGATCCCGGTAACCTTGCCGAGCCGACCGGCTGCTTCCGAAATATCTCGAAGCATTCCGTTGAGCCCCTGATCCCACTTGGTATTAAAGCTCTCCAGCGCCCCGGCGATAACGGGATTAGCAACCATTCCAGAGTTTGGCGTATAGTCCGCAACATCATAGGTTTTATTGCGTTCTTGCAGCTCGCTGAGCTTTGTAACCGCTGTGGCTAATGCCTCGAGATCAACTTCAAAATCATGACTTATCATCACAACCCCTAATCAACGGCAGCAAATGCAAGGGTTTCGGCGTGAATACCCGCCTCGCGAATCTCTTCAAACGCCGCTTTGAAGGCATCCAGGGCACTAGCCATTTCTTCGGCTCGATCATCAAGACGTTGCGCGCACTCTTTCTGTGCTTGACGCGCCTCAGAGGTATCCGACCACTCGACCAGCTCATGCTCCACGAGATCTGACATCTCTGTGCTGCCTTCGCGCAGCTTTGAAGCTGCACGCGCAAAATCATCCATCACGTAGTTCGCTGCCGTCTCATAAAACACAAGGTCATGACTACTCATTGCACGCTCCCAAATGCACCGGCGTCAATAATTCCTTCAGTCGATTGCTCTTCCGCAGCGATAAGTGCCTCATCGACAGAGATCAGCGCCTGCGCATAACGATCCAGGTCCCCAACGTGCGCTGAGCCTGCTTCCCCCCATGCCGTCAGCGCTTCACCCAAAATCGACACATACGTTCCATTCACCTGAGAAAGCTGCCCGGTAATATCTGCCTCGAGCGTATCTGCGATGTCGGCAAGTTCGTTTTCGAAGTCAACCACATAACCCGCAGCCTTCGTTTGTGCACCAATGACAAGTCCGAAGCCAGGTCCACTCATAACACGCTCCTCCTTCATCGGATAGAGAGCGGCGAACACCACTCGTTCAACCACTTGTTCAGTTGAACATCGTATTTAATCACAACACATTTTACTCGAGCAAATCCGCCGC
>CALIZH010000429.1 GCA_938028585.1 uncultured Actinomyces sp.
TTTCTGAATTGGTTGTGGTGACTATATTTTAGGAAATAACCGCACTTCTTTTAAATGACTGAAATGCTTACTTACACCACTTTTCGGGACACGACCGATCTTATGGTAATATCGCCTGCTACAGAAAAAACTTCACGAACATATTCATTGAATTCATTCACCCTGATTGCATTCCCATCAAATTTGATATTTTTGCTCAGTAATTTTTCAATAGTTACACGTCTCACTTTTAAGTATTTCAACGATTGACCTGTGTCAAGATTTCGGACACGAAAATCCGGGGTTTATGCCGCTCGCAACACCTCCCTCGGCTCCGATAACGCGCTCTCGCAGCGTTCGAAGAACTCGTCCATCACGTCAGCCAGCACCCTGTAGCCGATTATCGAGTGGGGGGGTGCCTGCAGTTGTAGTAGGACTCTATGAAGCCAATCACAGAGAACCTCGCCTCCTCGGCCTTTGAGTCCGGCGCGGAGCCCTGCGATCTCTTGCGCTTCAGCACTTAGTCGTTGAGTCCGAGCTCCTTGGCCACCTCGATAATCGACCTGCCGGTGGAGGTCATTTAGTCGGCGGCCTCGCGCCTGAACCCGTCGGTGAACTTGTCGTCACCCATGCCTTGCCTCGCTTTCCCGGTTGTCTGAGCATATACGATTCCTGGGTTTTGAATCTGGGATGCCCGTGTCCGAAAAAACGATACAGGTCAATATGAGCATGATGTATCTATTGTACTGTGAATCCAGCCGCTCGCCGAATGTTGGCGTCAAGGCATTGTCCAAATTGTGGGGAGGGGTAATCTATACCTCAAATGCCTTTATAGAATAAAGCGAAGAAAAAATATGGCAATGATAGTTTCACTTATGCCCCACTCAACACCGCAATATAAGGAGACCATACTATGAGCAAGCAGTTGATTATCGTCTGTGGAGACAGCGAAAAGAAATATGCCATGTACCTCCAGCAGCTTGTCAGTGCCCGTGACGACAAAGAGGGCGAGCAGATTGGAACCAAAGACGGCGCTGTCAATGCCGTCATCTGGAGCGAGAAACAATACGAAGACAACCTCATCAAACTCAACTCAACCAATAACGTCCTCTTTATCGGCGACAGCAAACTGGCCAAAATGTCGCGCGAGAACATGGACGTCAAATTCAACATTACCGGAATGAGCTATGGTTGGCTTGGTAATCAGGCTTTTATGAATGTTAAGAACAATAGCCTCACCAAGGAGAATTTTGGTGAGTTCCAGGAGCTTTGCGAGAAGTACGGCAAATCTTTCGAAAAGAAGCTGTCAGAGCACTATAGTCCTAAGGAACTTAAGGCCCCTGAGATTACAACTGCTGTTCAAACTTTTGCTGACGGCTCCGTATCAGATAACATCAAATTGATGATGACGGGTGCTGCAACGGGAGCCGTTGTCGGCCTTGCAATCCTTTATCCCGTTATCACAATCGCCGCACTCGGGGGCAAAGCAGCCCTTGATCAGGTCGGAAATCTCCTTACCTCCGGAAAAGCACATGACCGGCAGTACAATCTTTTGACGCTCATTATGTATATGGATGGCCTTCCCCAGTTCCTCGAGGTATAAGCCATGTCTGATACAGATAACGAGTTCCAGCGCGGATACGAGGCTTTTGCCAAGACCGCATCATCTCATACTGCCATGGAATCTGCCGTTCAATCTACTGAGTGGGTTGCCCAGGTTGAACGAGAGATTGAAAAGATGCAGAAAGATTTTGAACAGTTCAAGGGGAGTAACAAAGGAATCGCTTTTCTTAGGGGCGACACTGCAGAGTTTTGGCATGCCCATACGTTTAATGTCAACGCAATCCACAATGGTTCAAAGCATCGGGCTTTTATACCTAGATCAAACAAACTTGCCTCTGCTGATATTACAACAAACTTTGGAAAACGCTTCTCGCTAAAGTACTATGGGCAGGATAAATCGTCCATAAATGCGTCAACTGTTTTCTTACGTTCGGGCGGAGCGAAATACGCCCGTCAAAGTATCATTATTCCAAGCGATCAAATCAAAGGGGCACCGCAGATATATGATCAGAAAATAGAATTCGCAAAACGCCACTCTTCTGCACGAGTTCCTGCTCTTAAATCTGCAAAAGCAAGAACCAGTGGGGTAGTTACCGACAGCAACGGTAATAAATCATATGCATTATCCAACAGGGACTCTTTCAAATTGGCCCGAGAGGTGCGGAGAAAAGGCAAGATTGATGCAGAAAACTGGCATTTAACGCCTACGCAATTAGCAAGCTTTCAGGAAATCCTCAGCCACTCCCTTAAAGCTGGAATGTCTGCTGCGACAATATCCCTTATTCTATCCACTACTCCAGCAGTCATAGAGACCATCCAACAGCTCATTACTTCTGGTGAGTTGGACATTGAGCAGATGAAAGCCACTGGAGTAACAGGTGTGAAGAGTGGTGCTAAGGGATTTGTCAGTGGCTTCATTACAGCATCGATTACTGAGTCGGCTCGTATCGGATTTCTGGGCAAGACAATCAAAGGCGCTATCGACATTAATCCAAGCGCCATCGGTGCTGTCGCCGTAATCGCTTCCAATGCCCTTTCATACAGCCTTAAGGCTGCTTCGGGAGAAATGACTCTGCGCGAGGTTGCGGACAATGTGACCCGTGACGTGATCGTTACCTCTGCATCGCTTGCAGCAGGAGGGTTTACGTATTCTGCAATTGCTGGCATAGTCGGACAGTCCACACTTCCAATCCCCATATTTGGGTATCTCGTCGGCAGTTTCGTCGGATCTGCCATTGCCGGCCTAGGCTACACAGCTGGAAAACAGGTTCTTCTCGGCCTTTGTGTCGAACATGGTCTGACCTTATTTGGTCTCGTAGACCAAGACTATGAACTCCCCGAGAATGAGCTCACTGAACTAGGCATCGACATCGCCGAGTTCGACAAATTCGAACTTCCTGAACCTGTGTTTAACCAAGCGGAATTTGACGAATTCTCATTTGATAAATTCGAGCCGGAACGAATCGAGTTGACCACACTGCGCAGAGGCCTTATCGGAGTGTCAAAAGTCGGTTACGTCTCCTAATTCCAAGCCCATGCTCTACTCACCCCAATAGCCCACATAAGCCGCAGCCACCTCTTCAATCAGCTCTGGAAATGGTCCTATGACCTCAATGATCTTTTGACTTGAGGCAAAGATGCCCCGCGCGGGCATATCCATAGTGGGGTTCTGCTCGCTGCTTCCCGTCATGGCAAGAAGGTCACGTTCCGTCATGGCAAAGACCACATGACCGATGTTTGCCCAGTAAATAGCACCCGCACACATAGCACAAAGTTCGGCCGATGTATAAAGCGTACACTGCCAAAGATAGTCGCGGTCAAATTCGTGTGAAGCCCGATCTGCCAGCATGGTCTCGGCATGTGCAATGCAGCGATGCTCGGTAATTTCGACGTTCTCCTGTTCAAGCACGATATTCTTATGTTCGTCTACCAGGATGGCGCCAAACGGAGTGTTCCCGTGTGAGCGAGAATCTCTTGAAATCTCGATTGTCCTGCGGAGAAATGCCACATTCTCTTCGTGAGTACAGCGAGCTTTGCGTGGTGTTTCCCAAGAAGGCTTCTCATTCACAAGTGTCTTTCCACTCGAAAAGACAACCAAGCCTAGTGTCTCATCTCTCGATGTCCTGATGCCATACTTTCCAAAGATATTTTTATGCACCAGTTGGCACTCACCAGGCTCGCCATCGTTCGTCCCAATGGCATGATCATACCTCCAGAACAAATGCTATTCTCGCCAAAAACCCGAATAACGAGGAAGCAAGATCTCAGCTAGACGGACTTCTCGAAAACGCTCCACAGCTTTATGCCATCGCTTTAAGCCTTTCAGCCAACTTGAATTCATTCCTACATGGATTTGCACAACTAATTCAAATCACACATGGACTGCAACGGTTGCTTCAAGGATTAAAGGAAGAAAACCTTGTCCTTACTGCAATGAATAATGGGCTAATACTTTCTGGAATGTCATTTCTTCCCTGTATGTAAATCTTGGTTGTCGAATGCTCCTCTTACCTTGGAGCAATAATTAATATCTTGGTTTTTTTGTCTATGAAGATAATAGAAGTAGGCAATCCAAAACTACTGCTAACTCCAATCATACTTGCAATCGTTGCAATGAAACTTGGGGTCTTCTCCATATATAATACAGCCGCCTAAAATGACACGGCCTTCTTCAATATCACGCAATAATTGATCGCTCAACATTCGTAAACCCCAAAGATATTTTGCGACATTCGTACTATTACATTTAGGACATACGGGGATATTTGAATTTTGCTTTTTCATTGGCATTCCCATCTCACAATGTCTGCTAAAAGACCTCATTTTTATAGAAATACCAGTCTACGTAATGACATAAAAAAAATACTGTCCATTGTAATGGACAGTATTTGAGGTTGAATATTTTTAGCCTCTAGCACACAGGGTTGCCGTACTCACGCAGCATAGCATCACGGTTAACAATCCACTGTTTACCATACTTACGAGCATCCACTCCTGGAGCTATTTTGCCGTATGCAACAGCCTTGCGCAGAGTTGACTCGCTTAAGCCCCAGAGTTCACTAGCGTCTGAAAACGATATAAGTCCATTGAACGGAGTCGCAACTTCCGTTCCGTTCTCCCATACCTCATCACAAGAGAGATCAAGGTCATCGTTCCAGATAATATCGTAGCCACCTTGATCAACCACAACATCTCTGAACAATGATTCATCTTTTAGAAGCTTAAAAGCCGAAAAACGATGCATAAGTAGAGCTACATCGTAGATTTTTGTAGTCCCATTAGTAAACTGAACACTCAACTTTAAGTCAGTCAGAGCAGAGACTTTTTTGACCCTTGAATTCTCATTGCAAGTGCAACAACAAAAGACAAGGTAGTGACCCATGGGTCTACAATGGCGCTTACG
>CALIZH010000430.1 GCA_938028585.1 uncultured Actinomyces sp.
AGTGAAGTCGGCTCTTCATTTTTCTAATGGCGGTGGAGTCTATATTGCTCGTACTACGACCGACAAGTACGCTCCGATTGGTACCGAAGTGGTTTTAAAAGAAGCACGTCCTTACGCTGGTTTGGACGCTTTAAATACTGATGCTATAGAACGTTTACGGCACGAAGCTAAAATGATGCAAGCACTTAAAGGCAGTCCATATGTGCCAATGATTTATGGATATCTAACGGCATGGGAGCATGAGTACATCGTTATGGAAAAAATCGCTGGCAATGTACTGAGTAAGGAGTGGATGTTGTCTTCTCCGGTATTAAAAGTCGATCCAAATATCAGTCAGCGGAATAAATTCAGAGAGTGGGCAGTATCGATGGTACGAAGCCTAAATATAGCTCTTCAAGATATTCATCAACGGGATATTCTTTTTAGTGATATTCACATGCATAACATAATAGATTCTAACGGAACGCCAAAGTTTATAGATTTCGAGTTTGCTCATGAATACTCGGCCGATTGGAGGGGGCAGATGGGTGCCCCTGGATATGCTCCTCCACCAGGCTTATATGGAAAGGACGCCGATCGATGGGCGCTTGGAGTGACACAACTCCAGTTATTCTACCCACAAGCTACTCTCGCAGGATATGGAAGTGTTTTGAAAATCATAGCTCTGGTGGCCGAGACTATTAAAGTATTTGAATTGCCATCAGATATCGAACGAATAATTCTTGCTAACACTGTAGAACTGTACGATGCCTGCGGCACTAAAAAGGAGGATCCCTTAAAACTCAACTCGGTGGCCGGGCAATTTGCGGATATGCGGCGTCGTCAACCTTCTCTCGAAAAAGTTAGAAATAGCATAGCTACGCTGATTCTTAATACAGCACAGCTGGATCAAAACAAGGAAGGACCAATATTTCCTTCGGACATCGAAGTTTATTTAGAAGATAAGAAAAACGCCTTGGATGGATTTGCCTATGGAACGTCTGGGTGTGTGTGGGCGTTGCATAATGCCAAGCTGTTACCAGAAGGACCCCTCAGGGATACACTTCTACGTGACCTCGCTAATAGTGAATCTACAGCTCCGGGATTCTTTCGAGGACGTGACGGTATCGCATATCTATTAGAACAGTTTGGTTATAGTGATCTCGCCCATCAGTTGTGGACCAAGTCTTTAAATGACCTCAATTCTGTTGGACTCTGGGACGGTTATGCCGGACTTGGGCTTGCACATTTAGGCTGCTACGGAAATACTGATTTTGTACAGGAGTGTTCTCTAGAACTCATTGAGTTGCTGGAACAGGAGAAAGATGCAAGATCTGTCGGCCTAATTTACGGATGGTCAGGGGCGTCAATTCTGTGGAGTCAGTTGTATCGCGATACTCAAGATGGTGCTTACGTTGATCTTTCAAAAGCAGCTATACGTGCCGATCTAAAAAGATGTCGAGTTACACAAACTGGCACATTAGAATACGATGATAAATGGCGAACCCTTCCGTATTTAGGCGTGGGATCTTGTGGTGTTGGTATGGCCATCAATGAGCTTCGATTAGCAACGGGTGAAGTTAGTTTCGCTGAGGAAGATGAACTGATCCTTAAAGCCGCATCGTATGGCCAGTATGCTCATAGTGGACTAGCTCATGGTCTTTCTGGAATTTTGATTTATCTGGCTCATAGGCGTCTCTGTGATAATAGCGAGTATGTAAATGCCACCATCGAACGCCACGCTCACTCCTTGAGAATCCATGCACTACCGTATCGGAATGAAATAGCATTCCTCGGTAACCAAAGCCTTCGTCTCTCTATGGACTATTTTACCGGGTCGGCAGGAGTTCTAGCCGCATTGACGGCTATAGATGACCGAAGTTCAGGGCTTCCACTTATCGGTTATCGATAAGTGGAAAGAATAATGAAGTTTCTCATATGGGAGGAGGTGAACACCATGTCGACGATCCTTGATCTCCAGGCGATTGAGCCGGAGCAAGAGGTTGCAGAGGCTGCCCGTATCAGCACAATCAGTAATGAGCACTGCTGGGGATGGCCTAGCGCTGTGACGACTCGCTACTGCTGAGCCGGTCGCCAGAGGTTGGGGGCGGCTTTCACAAGCCGCCCCCAACCCCATCTTCATGATACAATCCGTTCTATCCGGTGACGATGTCGATCTAGCGGACATCTATAAGTGCCGATGGATGAAAGGTAATTATATTGGCTTGGCAACGTGAGCAATCTAGCCGTCTTCACTACCGGCGCTCGTTTCGAATGTTTATATGGGAGATTTATAGGCACTATCAAATCGAATTGACATTGGCTTTATTTTTAGGAGTCTTTGCGTCTTTAATTTCTCTTGCTCAGCCTTTAGTGGTTAGTAACTTCGTTCGCCATGTTAAGATGGGTAAATCAACGATTTCCGATTTATCAATGTTTGTCTTATTGATTGTATCCGGCGGAATTTTTTTATGGGGGCAGAATCGGATATCGGAACGTATAAGCGAATCTCTGCTTTATACTGTAAGGAGGGATTTAATCAATCACACGGCGTGCCTTCCAATAAAAGAGTATTCTGTTTTTAGGTCAGGCGAGGTTTTAAATAAATTTTCTTCAGATGCGCAGCTCATAAAATCTTTTGTAGCTGGCGGATTTTTTAAACTGTTTGGATCGGTTCTACTGGTGCTCGGATCTATAGTAGGCATGATATGGGTTGACCCAGTGCTATTCATCGTCGCGTTAGCCGCCATTTCTTTCCTTTGCATTATTTTAACGCTTCCGGGGATCAGACTGAAGAAGGCAACGAGCGAAGTGCAAGAACATTTAGGGATAACTATGCATTTATTTGATCAAGTTCTAAAGAATATACGGATGATACGTGCACATAATTTTACAGCTCGGCAACTTACTGAGGTACTATCGGAGCTAAAATTTGTTAAATACTATGGGTATAAGACTGCCGGGACCACAGCGATAATAGCTCCGCTAAATACAATAGGTCTACAATTAGTGATTTTAGTCATTTTAGGCGCTGGTGGAATAAGGGTTGTATCTGAAAGTATAGATATTGCAGCTCTTCTTACGTTTATTATGTTCTTATCTTTTCTATTAACTCCTGTAGGTCAGGCTATGGGCGCATATGGCGAAATAATGAAGGCGTCTCCTGCATATTATAGATTGCAAAAAGTCTTTGATCGACCACTCGAATCGTCAGTCGAACAAATGATGAAAGCTCCGATTAGCATCACCGGAGAACATACTGATGTGCACGTTAAGAATCTCTCACTCCAGTATCGGGAGGGAATATATGCGCTAAAGTCTGTTAATCTCAGCGCAAAGCCAGGACAGATAACAGCCATTGTGGGTCGATCAGGTGCTGGTAAAACATCAATTTTTGATACGCTCGTAAGATTTTACGATACAGAGGGCGACATCACCTTCGACAATATCTCGATTAGTTTTATGTCGCGGGAGCAAGTACGTGCTAGGATTCTGTATGTAGAGCAGGATAGCCCATTATTGGAAGCTTCTTTACAGGAAAACCTTTGTTTGGATACAATGAGATCTCAGGAACAGTGTTTTGATGTTCTAGAACAGTTAGATTTGGGGCATATCGCTCGGCGAATCGGCGATGATTTCTTTGAATATAAACCAGGACTGCTTTCGCTATCTGGAGGTGAAAGACAGCGCCTTGCGATAGCACGTGCATTGTTGTCTGAGCGACAGATAATTCTTCTTGATGAGCCGACAGCTAGTCTCGACCCGATCACTGAATGGAAGGTCAATGCAGCCGTTAAACGGCTGGCTCGAACCAAAACAGTAATTGTGATAGCGCACCGCATTAGCACGGTAATGTCAGCTGACAGTATTTATCTTATCGAGGATGGTGTTATAACTCACCACGGTAAGCATCACGAACTGATGTCCACCTCTCGAGTATACAGAGACATGGTAGAAAAGCAGATGATCTCTATCAGTAAGGAGGGCTTTTCAAACGATGAGTTCGCAAGCAAGTAATCTTGATTTATGGCGTCAACGTAAAATTGAAGAGTTTATCTATTTTAGGGAACTTCATCGAGAGACAAGCACTTATCTTGCCAAAGAAGAGGATAAGTATACCAATATAGGACACACCGATGACTCCAGAACGTGGTTAACACTCAGAGAAATTAATGGAAAAAAGTATGTTTTCCGATGCCTAAGTGATTGTCTACGATTCGGACGTCAAGAATCTACAGGACGTCTGCAAGAACTGGCTCGATTTGCTCTGCCAATAAACACTTCGATAGTCTGGGTAGACGTTTCGACTGACGGTCTGTATGTTGCGTTCATACTTAGAGATTTAACTACCGATACTCGCGTTGGGTATTATTTAAACAGCCGCGATGGCTCGACTGTGTCGTTCGGGGGGAATTCGATTACTAGGGCTTTCTGGTCTAATAGTGGAATCGTATTTGTGATGGCCAGAAAGGATGGTACTGCTGAGAAGCTTCAGCGTGTCCGGTTCACCGATAATTATGTCGAAAATTTGTTTAGCTTCGATATTGGATCGTACGCAGATATACGTATCTCGAATGATGAAACTGCGCTTTTTATTTCTGCAACATTGAATGGCATTAAAAGTACTTTTTCACTAGACCTAACCACCTATGACTCAAGGCCAAGTTGGGTGACATCATTGGAACCTCGTAGTTCGTTACGCTTGAAATCCAGGATGCTATGGTACCTGACTCCTGGAAGTGTAAATGTTGCTAGGCTGGATCTTTCAGATGTTAGTTCACTACCAGATCAGATAAATCTTCCTGAAGGATTTGTTGCTTCTTATCTAGAGGATGCTGGCCCGTATATTGTCGTTGTAGGGCGACGCCTAGGATGTGCAGCTTGCGTGGCGATTCACGATGATGGAATCATGACAGAAGTTTCTTTGCCGAGAGGAAGTGCCATAAGAGTGGTACCGGGAATAGATAACAAGAAAGCGGTCATTAAGTTATCATCCATAGCTTTCCCTCTTAAATCTATTTGGTTAGACTCTAAGGCAAATATTTTGCCGAATAACGATGTGTTCACTTCACCTCACATAAATAGTAGACGCATTGAAATTCTCTCTTTTGATGGTACGCTAATACCGATATCGCTATTCTATATGGGAGACTTGTCGGGATCTAGAAGACCGTGCGTAGCCCATGTTTATGGATGCTATGGCGTATCGCTCGAGCCAAGTTTTAACCCCAGTCTACTTCCCTTATTGACTCGAGGAGTCGTATTTGCTTTGTGTCATGTGCGCGGCGGGGGTGAATTCGGTCCAAAATGGCATGATGGTGGGCGCTGCGACAATAAGCTATTCAGTATATATGACTTTTTATCATGCCTCAATAATCTTCGAAGACTAGACTTTATCGATAATCAAAGAATCGTTGCGCAAGCAAGTAGTGCTGGAGGTTATATAGCATCATCAAGTGTCGGCATTAGACCTCACTGGTTTAGAGGGCTTCATTTGATCAATCCGTTTCTAAGTGTATTATCTGAAATGATATCACCTAGCTCATCCAGGAGTTACACTGATCGTTACGAGTTCGGCGACTCGCACTTATTTCCTGAACTAAGGGATATCCAGAGCCTTTCCTCGCCGAATCAATGGGCTAGAAATAACGATGTTGGAGATCTCGATGTGTGGATAGATAGCCGTTTAAATGATAAGGTAGTTTCTTGGCGAGATAATCTAATTTGGGCAACATCCCTGGAGAAATGGGCTACAAGCTCTTCCGTCAATTTTAGGCTTTTCTGTAATTTTTCCTCGGGCGATCATCGCACTAGTTTTAATCAATCAGATACAGCAATAGTCAACTCTTGGCTGATAGAGATTCTACTGGGGCATACTAAAATGCTTCCATAAGACTAAGGATGATGATAGCTCGACGATGAGTTTATTGGTGATGTCGTGAGAACTATTTATTAATGGGCGTGTTATTGAAATTGCTATTAGATAGTAAGGTCTCCGGCAGGCTCTCTACTCCGAGGAGCTATCAGCATATGTGTCTAGTTCTACTGTCCTGGCCTGCAATCTATCCTACATGCCTGCAGTCAATCCGTTGGTGATTCCACTCCAACCACAAATATGTTACAACTGCGTCGATACCATCGTAATAGCGTCAGTCGCAAAAGGATTAAGGTCAAGTCTTTTGGTGTGGTGTAGTTGTGGTTAGGGGTTGAGGGTGATGGTGCCGTGGTGGGGTAGGGCGTGCTGGTCCTGGTGGAGCGTATGGGTGAGGTGTCTGAGGGAGGTCTCGGACAGGTAGCGGCGTTCGCCGTACTGCCATTCCTCGTGCTGTTCGAGCAGGACGGCTCCGATCAGGCGGGTGACGGACTGCCGGTCGGGGAAGACCTGCACGACGTCGGCGCGGCGCTTGATCTCGCGGCCCAGACGCTCGATGGGGTTGTTGGACCAGATCTTGGGCCAGTGCTCCCTGGGGAAGGCGGCGAACGCGGTCAGGTCGGGCTGGGCCTCGGTGAGCATGTCAGCGACTTGCGGGAAGGAGGGGCGTAGGGAGTCGATGACGTGCTGGTACTGGGCGGTGACGGCCTGCCGGCTGGTCTGGGCGAAGATCGTGGAGATCAGGGCGTTCACGGGCTTGGAGCGGGCCGAGCCGAGCCTGGAGGTGATGTTGCGGGCGAAGTGGACCCGGCACCGCTGCCAGGCGGCGCCGGGCAGGATCGCCTCGGGCCGCGGTCCGGATACCTGGGTGGGCGTCGCTGGTGACCAGCACGACGCCCTGGGGGTCCTGGTCGGTGGCGACCCTCAGTCCCCGCTCGCGCAGGGAGCGCAGGAAGGAGGTCCAAAAGTCGGTGGTCTCAGCGTCGCCGAGCGCCATGCCCAGGATCTCGCGACGTCCCTGGGCCGAGACTCCGGTGGCGACCACCAGAGCCTGAGAGACCACTCGGTGGTTGACCCTGACATCCACGTAGGTGGCGTCGACGAACACGTAGGGGAACCAGGTGTGGTCCAACGGGCGGGTGAGGAACTCGCCCACTGCCTCGTTGATGTCCTTGCAGATCCTTGAGACGGTGGATCTGGAGATACCGGACTCGTTGCCCAGGGCCTTGACCAGGTCGTCGACCTTGCGGGTCGAGACCCTGAATCGCCCCGGGTTTGATGGAGGCAGTGATGACACGGAAGGATCACTGTCATGGGACAGAAGAAGTACCCCGATGAGCTGCGCGAGCGAGCCACGAGGATGACATTGGACGCGCCTGCTGACCCAGCGCGGGCCAAGGGCGCGATCCGCAGGATCGCCGACGAGCTTGGCGTTCACCCCGAGGCTCTGCGCACCTGGGTCAAGAAGGCCCAGGTCGATGGTGGTCTGAGGCCGGGAACCACCACCGACGAGGCGCAGCGGATCAAGGAACTAGAGAAAGAGGTCCGAGAACTGCGAAGAGCCAACGCGATCCTGAAGAGCGCAGTCGGCTTGTCTATCGCGGCGGAGCTCGACCGCCCATCCCGTTGATCTGCCAGTACATCGACTCCCGCAAGGAGGAGTTCGGGGCCTGGCCGATCTGCAAGGTGCTCACTGGCGCCGGAGTCAAGATCGCCCCGAGTACCTACTACGC
>CALIZH010000431.1 GCA_938028585.1 uncultured Actinomyces sp.
AAGCGATAAGCTTCCGGCCCCGGCCGCAAATCGAGCAAATTATGTCACCCATCGTTGGGATGGTTCCTTTCACCGGGTCTTCGTTCCTTTGAGTACTCGGTCGAGTCCAATGTAGCTTCCTCGTGTGACTGATATGTGCTGTGAGTGGTGCATAATGACATTCTTGCTCGTTACTTGAGATCGTAGTGGTGGGCAGGGTCGTTCCAATCCCAATTTATTAAGAGTTCTTTAAGGGCCTTCTCGGCTTTGTCCTCTAAGTCGGCAAACTCTTCTCGGTGCTGAATTTGGATGTGGAGCAATGCATCCATTGCCTCATGTACGCCTTGAGAACACAGTATGCCCTTAGAGCGGTTCTGAATCGTGCAGCTCAGTAGCTGGCGTTCAAAATCCTTGACCATTGAAATCTGTTTCGTTGGTTCCGTTTCATCCCAAGCTAGGCCAGCCCCGTATTGTAAGCAGTATGCTGCTGTTTGCAATGCTGTTAGTTCTTCGCTATTTCTTGAGAATTCCTTTCGAAAAGAGTAGGAGTAGAGTGGATGAATCATAGTGACTGTTTGATCGTGTGATTGTTGGACTAGCGACGAATCAACTAATATCGCGTAAGCTTCGAGTGACTCGATTACGCCCTCGTCTCTCAGCCAATATGTTGGCACGCCAGATTCTGATAAATAACAGAGTGCTTGTAGGATACAGGTAGCTATATGAGCAACCTTGTCATCTTTGATTCGTTCAAATACTAGATGGTAGGTCGCAATAATCGTGTTGACTATGTCTTTGTGATCCTCTGTGTTGGAAGTATGATTTAATACTTTCTCGATCGGCTGTTTGTCTAATAGTTCATTGAACTTGCTCAGTGAAATATTAAGGCGTTTGCATACACAAGCAGCTTGTGTGATTGCGAGTGGCAAGTCGCCGAGGCGCTGTGCTAACGCATCCGCGGTGTCGTGATCGTCGGACTTGGTGACCGTAAGGAGGTAGCCGATCGACTTCTCGCGATCGAACACACCGACTTTGATGGTGTCCCACCCCTGATCATCCCAGCCGGTGTTATTTGTTGTTGTTGCAACAATGCGTATGCTGTCACCGGTCGGTACAAGTCCGTGAAGGTCGTCAAGGTCCTTAACGTTGTCAAAGATGATGAGCCTGTCCGACGCTTTAGCCGAGTGCAGGTGGTTTCGGCAGCGTTCGATGAGCGTGTCCGGTGAGGGTTGGTCGCTTGTGGGAATCTCCAATTCCCTGGCGAGTTCGACTAGATCCCTCTTGATGGATTCGGTTGACCCAGCATTCACCCACGCGACAAGGCTCCAGTTATTTTCTTCGCACTGTTGAGCCAAAGCTGACGCCAGCTGAGTTTTGCCGCAGCCGCTCATACCAACTAAAACCGTGCGTCGTTGCTTTGGATTGGTGATCACTGAGTTCAGCTTGTCTTGCTCGCCTCGAGGGACAAAGCGGTCTTCGGCCACCACGTCCGGTCGGCTGCCAAAGCGTAGGAGTGAGGGTTGGGATTGTTTGTTGAGGTGCTTGATCGCATTCTTCAGGCTTGTCAGCAGCTGAAGGAGCTGAGTGAACAGCTGACGATTTTCCATATGAAGGATTGTCATCTGTTCTTTGATGCCTGTGCATTCGTCAAGTAGTGATGTCAAAGCTGCGAAGATGAAATCATCAGACCATCGCGCGTTCTCGACGTAGGTGGCGGCAACTGCCCGTACGAGTGCATCAAAATATGGCTCAGCCTCTTCCTCGATTTGCTGGCGGTGCTTAGCCGCGCGTGCCATGAAGAATGCTTCAAACCCTTCGGGATCACGTACTGCAGATAGAACAACAAGGTCGTCTTTCGCATCCGTTGAGATGAGTGCGGCGACTGCTGTTTCGGCTTGGGCAAGGAGTGCGGAGTCAACTCCACGATCAAAACACTGCTGGCGCGCTACCTTAACCTTCTTCGTCATGGCCTCGGTGATGCGCTTGTTGAGGGCACTTTGGTATTTGGTAAAGTGCGGCGATGATGTGTCAATGTCATTAATTGCTTGGCGGGCTTTGGTCACGAGGGTGGCAAACCCTTTGAATGACGGTGAAGCGGTAAAACAAAATGCGTCTAAGATCAGGTCTGTGAGGGAAGTGCCGATCAAAGAAAGCTCGTCAGAACGTGTCGCCATGCACGTAGTGTATATCCAAAATTCTCGCGTTTGCTGCTACTAGTTAAACAGCATGACAAGAGGGG
>CALIZH010000432.1 GCA_938028585.1 uncultured Actinomyces sp.
ATTCGCATGCTTAATCTGAGCCAGACGAGCATAAAGCTCCGAGTTGCCCGCACCCGTGTACTCAGAAAGCACATCAAGGTCGGTCACCCAGCGATCCGAGCCGGTCACTTCATCCAGAAGCGTTGCCAAGCGCGGGTTGCACTGCTTGAGCCAACGACGCGGAGTCACGCCATTGGTCTTATTGTTGAAGCGCTCAGGCCAAATCGCGTACCACTCTTTGAGCGTCTCGCGCTTAATGATTTCAGTGTGCAGCGCGGCCACGCCGTTGATCGAGTACGAGGCGTAGCAGGCGATCCAGGCCATGCGGACCGTGTTGCCGGAGACGGGAGCCATGTAGTCAATGGTCGCGCCATCAACGCCACGCTCGGACATGTCAATGCGGAAGCGACGGTCGATCTCTCGGACGATTTCAGAAATACGCGGGAAGAGACGATCGAAGATGTGGATATCCCAGGTCTCAAGCGCCTCGGCCAGAACCGTGTGGTTCGTGTACGCAAAGGTACGTGAGACAACATCCCATGCATCTTCCCAACCCAGACCATGCTCATCCATCAGAATACGCATGAGTTCGGGAATGGCCAGAACCGGGTGGGTGTCATTGAGCTGGATGGCGTTGTACTCTGCAAAACCGCGCAGGTCCGAACCGTGCTCAGCAACGTAGTTATCAACAATGGCCTGCAGCGACGCAGAGCAGAAGAAGTACTGCTGGCGAACACGCAGAACCTTACCTTCAAAGGTCGTGTCGTTCGGGTAAAGAACACGCGAGATATCCATGGTGCGCTCGCGGTCGACAATCGCGTCGGTAAAGCGCTGCGAGTTGAACGCGTCGTAGTCGAACTCTTCCATGGGCTCGGCCTTCCACAGACGCAAAGTATTGACGTTCTGGGTGCCGTAACCGGTAATCGGCATGTCATAAGGAATCGCACGAACAGTCAGGTCTGCATAGCGAACAATGCGCTGTTCCTCTTCGCGACGAATAACGAAGGGGTAGCCCTCTTCCATCCAAGGATCAGGGTGTTCGGTCTGGAAACCATTGTCGAAGAGCTGCTTGAACAATCCGTAGCGGTACAAGATGCCGTAGCCGGCAACGGGCAGGTCCAAGGTCGCGCAAGAATCAAGGAAGCACGCTGCTAGACGACCAAGACCACCATTACCCAAAGCGGCATCGGGTTCTTCTTCCAGAACCACGGACAGATCCTTGCCCAGTGCAGCCAAGGCCTCGCGGGCCTCGTCAACCATTCCAAGGTTGGAGAGGTTATTGAGCAACGCACGTCCCATGAGGAACTCTGCGGAGAAGTAGTGTTCCATACGACCCACTGCGTAGGTGCGCTCAGTTGCATGCCAGCGATCAGCAATACGATCAATGATTGCCGCCGAAAGGCCCTGCCACGCTTCCATCTCGGTCGAGACGCGCTCTGGGCGTCCGGACACTGCGCGTACCTGGGACTTCAGCTGTTCCTCTAGGGACCGGCTCATAAAATCTCTCCTTGCGATTGACTCAGCACTACCGGTAGCACTGGAATAAGCCTACTGTAGCCCCACAAAGCGGGGCGAGATAAAAAAGATGACGGACTGTCAACCTGACTAATGAACGATTCCAGCGTTCTTAATAAAGTCGAAAACACCACCCATGACCAGTTCGGTTGCAATAGCGGCCAAAAGCACACCGGAAATCTTCGTGAGCAACATAATGCCGCCCGTTCCCAGGAAGCGTGAAAGCTCCAAAGCGAAACGCATCGACAGCCAAATCACCACGTGGGTTGCAACGACAGCACCGACAACGCCAACAATGGAACCAACTGTGTGGGCCTGTGCCATCGACACCATCACAGCAACAATCGCACCAGGACCCGCAAGCAGCGGAATCCCCAGCGGAACCAAGGCAACATTCACTGCGTCATCACCGGTATCGGGCTGCTCCATGTCGCTGGAGGTCAACAATTCCATCGCCACCAAGAACAACAGCACGCCACCGGAAAGTTTCAAAGATTCCATTGAAATATGGAGTGCGCGCAAAATCTGCTGCCCAAGGAAAGCGAAAGTAAGAATGACTCCGAAAGACACCAGTGACGCTTGGAAAGCCGCTTTACGCTGAGCAGTGCGCGACAGCTTAGAGGTTAACCCCAAGAAGACAGGCATCAAGCCCATAGGGTCCAAAATGACGATCAGTGTCGCAAAAGTCGTCAACAAGACCGTAATGTCCACAACAGAACCGATACTCATGGGTGCAGGACCTCTAAAAACGCTTCCTCTTCAAGTTTGTTCAGCACCGACTGATCCGTTAGGTTTTCACCAAGTTGATTCGGCTTTCCTAGGCCGTGATAGTCGGAGGAACCAAATACTTCCAGCTTCAAACGGCGTGCGATCCGCTCCACATCGGCTCGATCCTCTTCGGTATGATCACGATGATCGCGCTCAATCCCGAACAGGCCCGCTTCCTTCATCATATCAATGACTTCCTCGGGCAGAAGCCTTTGGCGAGCCCGCGCGCGCGGATGCGCCAACACAGGGACTCCCCCGGCGGCTCGAACCAGCTCCACAGCATCGACGGGGTCGGGTGCCCAGTGCATGACGTAATACTTACTAGAAGGATGCAGAGTCTGCGTAAAAACGGCACTGCGATCAGGAAAAGCGCCTATTTCAACCAAGGCATCCGCAATATGTGGACGCCCAACCGGTCCATCTTCAGGAGCAAGAGCACGCACCTGCTCCCACGTGATTGGGTAATCCTCTGCGAGGCGTTCAACAATTTTTCGCGCGCGAGTGAGACGCGACTCAGTCGCTCGACGCTGCACTGCAAGCAGGGCCTCGTTCGTGGGATCGGGAAGGTATCCCAGAAGGTGAACAGTGATCCCCTCACGCGCACAGGACAACTCCACCCCACGCACTAAGGACACCCCAGTTCGCTCAACGCAGGCAGCGGCCTCGTCCCAGCCAGCGTAGGTGTCATGGTCGGTCAGCCCCACGACATCCACATGCGCCTGACGCGCTTTCTCCATGAGTTCGGCGGGAGTATCGGTTCCGTCCGAATACGCACTGTGTGTATGAAGATCGATCCTCGTCATGTATTTAGAATACGGTCCGCGTAGCACGGCGCACGGGGAAAGTGAGACCATGACACTATGACTACGACTGAAACAACCTCCGCGGAAGAAGCACCCGATTCTCTGGCTGAGCGCGTGAATAATCGCTCGCGCCGTCCATCCTCAGATGCATTCCGAGAATTCATGGGCTCCCAATGGGGTCCGCGTCCTGATCCGGGTATTACTCGATCGGCCGTTGCCGACTACCTTCCCGCTCGTGCAACTGCAGCCGGAGAGCCCTTCGCCGGTGAACGACTGGTCATCCCCGCAGGCACCTACAAGGTTCGTTCAAACGACTGCACCTACCGTTTCCGCGCATACTCAGCATTCGCTCACCTCTCCGGTCTTGGGCAAGAACGCGAACCCGATTCAGTGATTGTCCTTGAACCCCTTCCCGAAGGCGGTCACGAGGCAGTGCTGTACTTCAAGCCCCGAACTTCTCGTTCTTCCCAAGAGTTCTACTCCGACTCGCGCTACGGCGAGTTTTGGGTGGGTGCCCGCCCGTCCCTCGAGGAGGTTGCAACCGAAACCGGTCTGCGTTGCGAGCACATTGATACTCTTCACGATGCTCTGGCCAAGGATGCGGGAATCGTTCGTTTGCGCGTGGTTCGTAATGTCGACGAGGCCGTGGAAGCCATGGTCAACGAGGTGCGCATGCAGGCAGGCCTGCCTTTTGGTGGCGACGCGGCCGAAACCGATGATGCTTTGGAAGAGCGCCTCTCAGAAATCCGTCTGTGCAAGGACGAGTTTGAGATCTCCGAACTGCAACGCGCAGTCGAGATCACAAAGACTGGATTCGAAGATATCCTTCGTTCACTGCCTCGAGCCGTTGGTCACCGCCGTGGCGAACGCGTCATTGAGGGCGCCTTTGGAGCGGTAGCCCGCGAAGAAGGAAACGGCTTGGGCTACGACACCATCGCTGCCTCGGGCAACCACGCGAATACTCTGCACTGGATCGATAACGATGGTCCGGTGAACGACGGCGACCTGGTTTTGGTTGATGCCGGTGTTGAGGTTGATTCGCTCTACACCGCAGACATCACCCGCACGCTCCCCGTCAATGGAACCTTCTCCCCCACTCAGGCGAAGGTTTACCAGGCGGTTTTGGATGCCTGCGAGGCCGCACTTGAGCGTGCCAATCAACCCGGAACCCGCTTCCGCGATGTTCACGATGCCGCGATGAAGGTTATTGCCGCACGCCTGGAAGAATGGGGCCTACTGCCTGTCAGTGCAGAAGAGTCGCTTTCTCCCAACGGCCAGCAGCACCGCCGCTGGATGCCTCACGGCACAAGCCACCACTTGGGCTTGGATGTTCACGACTGCGCTCAGGCGCGTCGCGAAATGTACCAGGATGCGCTGTTGGAGCCCGGAATGTGCTTCACCATCGAACCCGGTTTGTACTTCCGCGCCGATGACATGGCTATCCCCGAGGAATTCCGCGGAATTGGCGTGCGTATTGAGGATGATGTTTTGGTGAATGCTGATGGCAGTGTTACCCGAATTTCGGAAGACATCCCGCGAACCATTGCCGATGTCGAGGCATGGATTGCCAGCGCTCAAGGGCGCGCATAAGCCTGAATGCACAAGTGGCCTCGTCCCAGCCGGGACGAGGCCACTTCGCGTATATACGTCAGTTCTGAGGATCCTTTTGCGAGCTTTCGTCGTCGCGATGCTCCGCGCCGGTAGCGCTGGCGTCGGTTTCTGACAGTTGCGACAAACGCACTCCAAAACGAGGCTTCTCATCGGGACGTGAGCCGTACTCAGTCGGACCACTGCTTTCGCGAACAGGGCGAACTCGACGCGGACGCATCTGATTACCTTCGGTCTTCTGCAGAAGATCGAAAGCTTCGCGAATGCGCTCACTACCAGCAGCCTTCGAAATGATCACCGCATAACGGCCGGCGACTACCTGGGACTGAGAATAAAAGTCCCCTCGACGCCGGCGGATCAAGAACATTGCAGTGCTTAAACACGATGTGATCAGGGCACCCGCCAACATGCAGGCACCTACCCAGACCATTGTGTTTCCCTGATTGACAGAGAGCACGATGCCGATCATGGCACCCCAGAGCGCGCCGTTCATCACTGCCTGGGAAACCGCTCGAGCCCAGGTCACGCGCCCGATAATTCGCTCAACCGAATAGAGGTCGGTACCAACCACGCTGACGTTCTCAACCTCAAAGTCATTGTTTGACAAAACCTCAAGGGCTGCCAAAGCCTGATCGTAAGAGGCATAGGAAGCAACTTCGGTGCCGTCAGGCAGGCTTCCACCCCCACGGGTCCGCCGGGTTCCGCTCACAGGTACGCTCATACTTTTCCCTTTCGTATTCTGCCATCGTAGCGAGAACTTCCTTGCCATGGGCGGGTAAGAAGTTCGCTCTGGGGATAAACTGGCCGGGTGAGCAGTGCACCTATGAACGTCGGAACAACCGGTCGCCGAATCTATATCGGCAAGCTTGCCGGTACCTCCGTCTTTGACCCGCTGGGTGAGAAAGTCGGTGTCATTCACGACGTCGTCGTGACATTTCGCCTGAATTCGACCGCCAACGTCATTGGCTTCGTCGTCGAGGTTGGCCCCCGAAAACGCGTGTTTCTGCCCTTTACTCGTGTGACGGCAATTGAATCCGGTTCCGTCATCACAACTGGCCTGCTCAATATTCGTTCCTTCAACCAGCGTCCCGTTGAAACGCTTGTCATCACTGAGCTTTTCGACCGTGAAGTCACAATGAATGACGGAAGCGGCGTTGTGAAGATCCTTGACGTCGCCATGCAGCAACGCCGGCCTCGTGACTGGATCATCTCCACTCTGCACGTCCAGCGCGTTCGCACAACAACTTTGGGCTTCAAACGCGGCGGAACAACCATGACGGTTCGCGTCGATGAGGTCTCTTCACTACTTAAGACCGATTCAAACCAAGCGGCGACCGCTCTGATTCAACACACGGAAGACATGAAGGCTGCGGACCTCGCAGACTTCATTCACGATCTTCCTGCAGAACGACAGCTGGCCGTCGCAACGGAACTCCCCGACTCACGTCTTGCAGACGTGCTGGAAGAGCTGGGCGAAGACGACCGCGTGTCGATCGTTTCTCAGCTGGAATCCAAGCGCGCTGCGGACGTTCTGGACGCGATGCAGCCCGACGATGCCGCTGACCTCATGTCTGAGCTTCCCGTTGAAAAAGCTCAGTCTCTGCTGTCCTTGATGGAACCTGATGAAGCTGCAGACGTTCGTCGACTGATGGCCTACAAGGAGTCAACAGCCGGTTCCTTGATGACCACCGAACCGGTCATCTTGGCCCCCGATGCGACTGTGGCTCAGATGCTCGCTTCTATTCGTCGTTCTGACCTTCCGGTTTCTTTGGCCGCAGCTGCTTTCATCGCACGACCGCCCTTGGAAACCCCGACGGGTCAATACTTGGGTGCTGTCCATTTCCAGCGCGCGCTTCGCGAACCCCCCAATACACTTCTGGGGACCATCATGGACACCGACCTCGACAGGCTCTCCCCTGACGCCCACGTTGCGACTGTCACGCGTCTGCTGGCGACATACAACCTGACAGTTCTTCCCGTTGTCGATGAAGACGGGCACCTTCTGGGCGCCGTTTCCGTTGATGACGTTTTGGACGAACTGCTGCCACGTGACTGGCGTGACTGGGATGATGATGTGACCGACCGAGTAATGGCAAGGAGTATTGATGGCTGATCGTCTTGATACCCCCACCGAGCGGAAGTTTAAGCTTTTTCGCCGCCGTTCCTCTGGCGATGGTTTCGGCCAGTTTGCCGAGGCCACGGCCCGCTTTATGGGCTCGCCGAAGTTCATCCTCTACATGACGATTTTCGTCGTCTCGTGGATTGTCGCCAACGTCCTTCTTTACAAGGTCTCAGAGAAGTACGCGTGGGATCCCTACCCCTTTATTTTGCTGAACCTCGCCTTCTCAACCCAGGCTTCATATTCGGCACCTCTGATCCTTCTTGCACAGAATCGCCAAGATGATCGTGACCGCGTTCAAGCAGAACAAGACCGTCAGCGCGCGGAACGCAATCTTGCCGATACCGAGTATCTGACCCGCGAGATTGCTGGTCTTCGCATTGCGCTGCAAGATGTTGCAACACGCGACTTCGTCCGCTCGGAACTTCGCGATATGCTCAACGATCTGCGCGAGGAGCTTGAAGAGCGCGACGAACGACTTGCTCAGCTCAGCGCTCAGGCAAATACGGACCAAGCAGAAGATTCTGCGGATCTGTCTACTCCGCTTCACGCCGACAGCTAAACCAGTCTGCGCAAACCGTTGCTGGGTCATAGGATTGACACCATGACTTTGACCTCGCAGAACGTTCTTGATGCCCTGTCGACTGTTATCGACCCCGAAATTCGTCGTCCAATTACCGATCTCAATATGGTCGATTCCATCAATATCGATGGTTCAACGGTTTCGGTGACAATCTTGCTGACAACAGCGGGATGTCCTTTGCGAACAACGATCTCAGAGGACGTCAACAAGACCCTCAGCGCCCTGGACGGCGTGACTGATGTCAAGGTCACCATGGATGTCATGAACGATGAGCAGAAAAAGGCTCTTCGCGAGAAGCTCAACGGTGGTCGCCCCGAACGCGAAATTCTGTTTGCACGCCCCGATTCTCTGACACGCGTCATTGCCGTCACCTCTGGAAAGGGCGGTGTCGGCAAGTCCTCGATGACCGCAAACCTTGCCGCTGCGATGGCTCGTCAAGGCCTCAAGGTCGGAGTGATGGATGCCGATATCTATGGCTTCTCAATCCCTCGAATGCTGGGAGTGAGCCACGATCCTCAGGTCATTGACGGAATGATCATTCCGCCTTTGGGAGCCGAAGGAGTCAAGGTTGTCTCGATTGGCATGTTCGTTCCCGATGGCCAGCCCGTCATTTGGCGTGGCCCTATGCTCCACCGCGCACTTCAGCAATTCCTCGCAGATGTTTTCTGGGGCGACCTTGATGTTCTACTCATCGATATGCCTCCCGGCACCGGCGATGTCGCAATTTCGATCGCACAGCTCCTGCCCAATGCTGAAATTCTGGTTGTGACAACTCCGCAGATTGCTGCAGCCGAGGTCGCTGAGCGCGCTGGTTCCATCGCAACTCAGACGGATCAGAAGGTCATCGGTGTCATCGAGAATATGTCCTACCTCCCCCAGCCCGACGGCTCCAAGTTGGAGATCTTCGGTCACGGTGGCGGCCAGTCTGTATCTGATCGTTTGAGCGCTCAGCTCGGCTATTCGGTTCCGCTTCTGGGACAGGTTCCGTTGGACATTTCGCTGCGCGAAGGTGGCGATGCTGGCGATCCCGTTTCAACACACGAAGGTCCAGCTGCGCAGGTCCTCCAAGAGCTCGCGGGCTCGCTCGCACATGCCTCGCGCGGACTTGCGGGACGCCCACTGGGTGTCGCCCCCCTGAACAAAACCATTTAATTCAAGGAATCGCCGCCACAATGGCGCGTAGTCATCAAGTTGACAAGGGTTGTGCGTAACCTATGAGACATAGGTACACGAGTGCGGAGGAAAAGATGGCGTCAGATAAAGCCTTGAGTTGGGTTTTCGCGGAAGAATTCGTCGAAGAAAACGAGCTTCTTGCGCAAGCTCGCGAGGCTGCCACCGATTTGGGTGCTGATCCTGTCTCAACCGGAGTTGGTGCCGCCCTTCGTCTTCTGGCTGCAACCTGCGGCGCAAAAGCAGTTCTGGAGATTGGTACGGGTGCCGGTGTTTCTGGTCTCTGGCTGCTCCAAGGCATGTCTCCCGATGGAGTTTTGACCACTATCGATCAAGAGGTTGAATTCCACAAGCACGCGCGCCGCGCCTTTGCGGCAGCTGGGATCCCTTCCCAACGTACTCGCCTCATTGCCGGTCGCGCGTTGGACGTCCTGCCCCGCATGGCTGCCCGCGGTTACGACATGATGGTGATTGATGCGCCCAACGCTGAAATCCCCGATTATTTGGATCACGCGCTCCGTGTCCTGCGTCCCGGTGGACTGATCGTGATTGTTCATGCTCTCTGGCATGACCAGGTTGCTGATCCCGCGCAGCGCGATGAGCAAACCGTCATGATGCGCGAGATTGCAAAGGTTCTGGGAGCTTCTGAGGAGTTCATTCCCGCTATGCTCCCCGTTGGTGATGGCCTTCTTGCTGCAGTCAAACGACGCTGAGCCAGGCCACTTCTTCTTCCCTTCTTATTCCCTTCTTCTGGTGCCCGTAGATCTCGTTCTCGCGATCTACGGGCACCGCTCTTGATGATTCCCCTATCCGACTCGCTTCGTATGTCTCACTTACTGGTACCGTTGGCGCCCCCGAGCACCCCGCATTAGTATGAAAAACATGTTTGGTACTTCAGCATCTCAGATGTGGTGGTGGCTCCCCTAAGGGCGGGCCTCCTTTGACGTACCTGGAAATGATCAAGGCTCGCTCATGTGGCGGGCCTTTTTCGTTGCGTTGGCCCGCCGAGGGCAAGGGATAGGAACACAATGACACACGCAGACACACCCCACGTGATCTCGCGCGAGGTGCGCTACCACCCAGACGGCGGCAAGCTTTTGGCTTACCTGTGCGAAAAGGGCTTGGTCCCCCAATCGGCCTCGGGTCACCCAACACGAGTTGTCCTCTTAGATAGCGCCGATATCGCTTCGAAGCAGCACCTCACCACCATTGCAGTTCTTGATACTTCCGCGTCGATTCAATGCGATGGAGACTTCGTACGCGTCACCTCAACCAATCCGGTTGATGGCCAAAGCGCGCTCAATCAGGTCTGCGAGGCTCTCCCGAACGCTCTACGCGAGCGGAAGGAGACGCATGCTCTTTTCGAGCTTCCCTCCCTCCGTGAAGACGAGGCCGATGAGGAAACACGCTTGAAAGAGCGCGCAACCATGGAGCCCTTGCGAGTTCTCACCGATACTCCAATCGATCACCCGCACCTACCTTTGGTCGCCGGAACCGTTTCTTTTGATTACCTCGCAACATACGAATCCCTACCCGATGTTGACCAGGGATTTAATTCCTGCCCTGATTACTTGTTCTTCCTTGCGCGAATCATTTTGGTCGTCGACCATCCTTCGCAAAGCGCCAACATTGTCGGAGCCTCACTCGACCGTGATTCTCCTGAACAGCAAATCAATGCGCTTGTGGCTGCCAGCCATGAGTTCAACGATATGGAAACGGTGCGCATCATGAAGCAAATCGTACCAGAATACAAGAGTCAGCACTCAAAATATGAAGAGTTGGACAAAACGACAGAAATAGAAACCAACTGATACCGACTCGTTTCTCACCAAGTCTCTTAAAGGCACCTTATTCTCAAGGCTGCCAACTGACAGAATCCTACCGTCAGTTGGCAGCCTTTTTTGCGCACTGAAAAACAACCTTCAATCAATCCTCCCACCTATCGGACCAGTCAGACCAGTCGAACCCATCCGGATAGAACTACCCGCCAAGTTACCACCACGATTAACTGCCCTAAAAATTGACAGCGTATTTTCTTCAGAAAAATAAAGAAAAATCGGTGTCGGTCGAAGAGAGAGGAAAGTCAGCAAAAGAAAACCCTCCTTTTGCCCCTAAAAAATAAGAATCTGCTCAATTTCCTCTAAAAACTGCCTCGTTTTCGCAAAAAACGCAGCATCTGAAGGGAGCAACACACTTCTGCCATTCGTCAGTTTCCTTATTGCGTCGGCGGATAGAATAAGGAAGTGAACTGACGCAATAAGGATGTTGGCCAGCATCCTTATTGTATTCACGAAAACAATCATAAAAAACGCCCTCATAAAAGGCCTACAGAAAGAACTGATACGGAAGCGAAGCTTTCTCAACCTATCTCACACCAACAAAGTAAGAACTATTTTTACAAAAGAATGATTTGCTCTCTGAGATTTCGGAGAAACTTTTCAGCCAAGCTAACATGGAAAGAAGCAGGCTGGGAAAGGGCAACACTCCCCCCTTCATGTCTCTCTACCCACTCGGTTTCAAATCATAAGTATTCTTACACAACGCGGTAACTGAAAGCTACAGGCCTATGATTTTCACTTTCTCTCAGGAAAGTGCATCCTCTCTGCCTCTCAAGTGCTTCTATTTGTTTTCATATTACAACACTTTGCAAGATATTTGTAACTCTTACCTATTTTTAAGTAAAATAGCTGTATATTTGCAGGCCTACAATAGGGCGATGTCTATCTCTGCTTTGCCCCTTTGAGGGATAAGATTACAGATTTTTCTCTGTAGCCTCTTGTTTTTCACTTGCATACATCGTTTGCAGGGAGCTAAGAGAATACCTCTTTGCAAACTGTCGAGCCAGAAT
>CALIZH010000433.1 GCA_938028585.1 uncultured Actinomyces sp.
ACCTTGCGTGGCCCTACTTCGGGGAACTTGCGCACCTGATCCAAGAAGAGGCGCGCCGCAGCGGATACTCGATCATGGTTGTCGAAACCGCCGGCACTCGCGAACATGAAGTCTCAGTCCTGCGCGACTTTCGCACTAATCTCATTGATGGACTCATCCTCTCCCCCATCGAACTCGACCTCGAAGGCCTCAACCAGCTCGAGTTGGACGCACCGCTGGTACTGCTTGGCGAGAGGATCCAGGATGCGGGTATTCCGCACTTTTCAATGGATAACGTCTCTGCGGCCTCGGAAATGGTGCACCACCTCTACCAGCAGGGAGCGCGCAGTTTCCTGATCCTTGGCTCGACACATACTCGAGCGACCTCCAGTGCGGGCGCACTTCGCCAACGCGGGATCGAGAAGGCACTGTCTGAGCTCGGCTTAGATTCGTGGGCGTGGCGCAGCGTCGAAGTCTCTCCTTGGACCGCCGAGGGGGCTGAATCGGCTCTCGGTCAGTGGCTGGAATCGAATACGCTTCCCGATGCGATTTTCACGATGAATGACCTTTTGGGGGCAGGTGCCCTACGCGCCCTTTCTCGCGCACAGGTGCGCGTCCCCCAAGACGTGTTGGTTTCTTCATGGGACGACACCGTCCTCTCGCGCTTCTCAACCCCAGCACTCACAACAATTTCCCCGGATACTCACGCAATCGCGCACGAGGCCGTGGCTGGGCTGATCGCGCTCATTGAGGGACGCGGGGGCGCAGGTGGCAAAGAGGCCCCCACATCAAGTGAAGAGCAGAGCAATCAGGAAGGCAGCACTTCGTCAGTCGATCTCCCACAGGCAGTGGCAGACGTAACGGTCTCACACACACTAACAATCCGCCAGTCAACGGTACGCGCTTAAGCTCTTAAGCTCCTTGATTCCTGTTTTAGCTCGCACACCTACGGCCTCAGAACAGCAATAGGACAGGAATGAATGAGCTAAAGCAGGAATAGGGAGGAGGGGTGGAGCAGCCGACGCGCACACATTCACTACGCCCAGATACACGTGTGGGCAGACCCGAAGGCCTGCCCACACGAAAAGCTCGAAAAACTCTCAGAGGTTGAGCTGGATCTTACGGCCGGGAACGGCCTCGATCAGCTCGCGAGTGTAATCCTGAACTGGGTGATTAAAGAGCGCATCGGTCGTGTTTGCCTCGACCAGGCGGCCCTTCTCCATAACCACAACATCGTCTGCGATCTGGCGGACAACGGCCAGGTCGTGAGTAATGAACAGGTAGGACAGTCCAAGCTCAGCTTGCAGGTCGTTAAGCAGGTGCAGAATCTGGTTCTGAACCAGCACGTCCAGTGCGGAAACGGCCTCGTCGAGGACGATCACCTCGGGGTTGAGCGCAAGGGCGCGCGCAACTGCGACGCGCTGACGCTGACCACCGGAGAGCTCGTTCGGGTAACGACGCATGGCGCTTCGCGGCAGAGCAACCAGATCGAGTAGCTCGGCGACGCGAGCTTCGCGCAGCTTCTTCGGGTTGAACTCGGAGTGTCCTTCAAGAGCGGCAACTGCCCACGGCTCGGGGTCACGGCCCGCAGCCTTGGCGCGCTCAACTTCCTGCTGAGCGTAGGCCTTAACGCGCTCTTCACGCAGCTTCTTATCGGACTCAGAGTGCCATTCAAGAGCGGCAACTGCCCACGGCTCAGGGTCACGGCCCGTAGCCTTGGCGCGCTCAACTTCCTGCGCGGCATATGCCTTGGTCCCATACTTGTGGATTCGCAGCGGCTCTTCGATGATTCGGTAGATCGAATACATCGGGTCCAGCGAACCGTAGGGGTTCTGGAACACGGCCTGCAAGCGGCGACGCAACGCGAAAAGCTGTGCCTCGCTGTACTCCGAGGTGTCCTCACCGTCGAAGAAGATCTTGCCCGAGGTCGGCTCCAGCAGGTGGAGGATCATATTCGCGGCAGTTGACTTACCGGAACCGGATTCACCCACGACCGCCAGAGTCTTTCCACGGCGCAGCGTGAAGGAGACATCGTCGACCGCGAGAAGCTTCGAGGCGTCGCCCTTCGCACCTCGGATGTGGAACTCCTTGGTGAGGTGCTCGACGCGAATCATTTCCTCGCTCGAGGCGTTCTTCGCCGAGCCGGTGAGCTCTTCTTCGGTGTGCGTGATGCCGCGCGCGTGAGCGGACTCGATACGTGCCGAGGCCAAGGACGGAGCCGCGGAAACCAGACGCTTCGTGTAGGGGTGCTGCGGGTGCTGGAGGATCTCCAAGGCAGGACCGGACTCCACGATGCGACCACGGTGCATGACGACCAGCTGTTCAGCGCGCTCAGCGGCCAGACCCAAGTCGTGAGTAATGAAGAGCACTGCCGTGCCCATTTCCTTGGTCAGCGTCTCGAGGTGATCGAGAATGCGACGCTGAACAGTCACGTCCAGTGCCGAAGTGGGCTCGTCAGCAATGAGCAGCTTGGGACGAGAAGCAAGACCGATAGCGATCAACACGCGCTGACGCATACCGCCCGAGAACTCGTGCGGGTACTGCTTTGCGCGGCGCTCTCCGTCGGGAAGGCCTGCCTGCTCGAGGAGCTCGGTGACGCGCTCCCCTGCCTCGGAGCGGGGAACAATATTGTTCGCCAGCAGAGCTTCCTTCACCTGCGTACCGATGCGAAGAACGGGGTTCAGGTTACTCATCGGATCCTGGGGAACCAAGCCGATGCCGGATCCACGCACTTCGATCCATTCCTTGGAGCTCATCGTCGTGAGCTCCTTACCGTCGAACTCGATGGAGCCGCCGGTCACCTTACCGGTACCCGGAAGCAGGCCAATAACGGCAGCAGCGGTGGTCGACTTACCCGAACCGGACTCGCCCACGATTGCGACGGTCTGACCGGGGTAAATGGTCAGGTTGGCTCCGCGAACGGCGGGAACGACACCGGTCGAGGTCGTGAAGGTGACCTCCAGGTCGGTGATCTTCAGCAAAGGGTTGGCGTCGTCCGGGTGGACTTCGGCCTTCTCAGCACCTTCGAGGATGACCTCGGTGACAGTCTCTTCGAATTGTTCTTCGTTCACTTCTTCGCCTTCGGGTCAAGGGCTTCGCGAACGGCGTCACCCATCGTGATGAAGCTGAGCACGGTCAAGGCCAGTGCCATAGCGGGGTAGAAGAGAACCATCGGTGCCTCCCTCAGGTTAAACCTCGCCTGCGAGATGTCAGCACCCCAAGACACATCCGTCGTGGGAAGACCAATACCCATGAAGGACAGCGAGGCCTCGGCGACGATGAAGGAACCCAGAGCAACCGTCGCGTAGACGATAATCGGTGCCATGGAGTTTGGGATGATGTGGGAGAGCAGGATGCGCCAACGCGATGCACCGGTTGCCTTCGCGGCCGTCACGAATTCTTCGTTCTTGGCGCTCATGACCGAACCGCGTGTGATACGTGCAATCTGAGTCCAGCCGAAGATCGACAAGACCAAGATGACCATCCAGATGTTGCGGTACTGCTTGAACATCTGCATGAAGACAATGGCTGCGAGCAGCAGGGGAACTGCAAAGAAGATGTCGGTGACACGTGAGATCACGGCGTCGATCCAGCCGCCGAGGAAGCCGGCGATGGAGCCAAGAGTTGCACCGATCAAGACGACGCAGATCGTCGTCAGGATACCGACGGAAACCGAGGCGCGTGCGCCGTAAATGATGCGGGCGTAAATATCGCATCCTTGGAAGGTGTAGCCGAAGGGGTGTCCGGCCTCGGGCTTGCCCAGAGAGTGCGAGAGTTCGCAGAAGCGAGGATTGGTGCTCGTGAAAAGCTGTGGGAACGCAGCGATCATGACGGCCATAAGGATGATGACCGCAGCAATCCAGAACAGGGGACGCTTGCGCAGATTCTTCCACGCTTCCCCCCACATTGAGGCGGGTGCGGATTCATCGGCGACGGCGTCAACTGCACCCAAACCGGTCTCATCAATATCCGAGACGTAGTGATCCTGTCCGGCACGAGTACGCGAAATAGCTTGCGAAGGAATGAAATCACTCATAGCGAATCCTCGGGTCAAGAACGGCGTACAGCAGGTCAACAAGGAGGTTTGCCGTGATGTAAACCATGACCAAAACTGTCGTGAAGGAAACAACGGTAGCGGCCTCGCCCTTAACAATTGCTAGCCACAAAGTACCGCCAACACCATTGATATTGAAGATACCTTCGGTAATGATCGCGCCACCCATGAGGCCGCCCAAGTCGCCACCGAGGAAGGTCGCGACGGGGATCAGCGAGTTACGAAGAATGTGGCGCGTCATCACGGTGCCCTCTTTCAGGCCCTTAGCGCGTGCGGTACGCACGTAATCGGCAGAGACGTTTTCGGATACCGATTGGCGCGTGAGTCGGATGACGTATGCAAGGGAGGTCGCGCCTAGCACAATTGCAGGCATCGTCAAGGATTTAAAGGAAATCGTAGTTGCCGTAGCAGGAAGCAATCCCCATTTCATGCCGAGGAAGAACTGCATGAGGAAGCCGATAACAAAGGTCGGCACTGAGATGACAACCAGAGAGAGGACCAGGACCGTAGAGTCGAAGAAACCACCGCGACGCACACCTGCAATAACACCGAAGAGGATACCGAGGATTGCCTCGATCAACAGGGCGTAGACGGCCAGTCGGATGGTGATCGGGAATGCGGTTGCCAGCACTTCGGTCACCGGTCGATTGGAGAAGGTCTTCCCAAAATCAAGGGTGAAGATGCCCTTGAGGTAGAGCAGATACTGCATCCAGAAAGGCTTATCAAGGTTGTATTCTTCGCGGATTCGAGCTGCCGCAGCCTCGGTCAAGCCCTTATCGCCTCCGAGGGCCGCGACGGGATCACCTGGCATCAGGTGGACCATCGCAAAGATCAGGAACGTTGCTCCAAAGAAGACCGGGATGGTCTGCAGGAGACGTCGTCCGATGTATCGCAGCATGGACAGGTCCTTTATTACATGTGTTTACGAAGAATTTCCGTAAACGTATCGGGGTTCATCATCATGAACGGGCTTTCACATACGCCTGTAGCTACAAACGGATCAGTGAGATACCGCAAGAGATACGCACAAACGTACGCGCACTATCGCTCATAGTAATGCAAAGAAGTGGTAAATGGTCAATCGTGTGTCTTTAATTACGCAGAGAAGACGCTGCGAAATTACCCTTTGAGAATATTTCGAAAGAGGTAAATTCAATGCGTGTGGGGTGGAAGTCCACAGACTTCCACCCCACACCTCATCCGCTCAAGTATTTAGCGGGGAAGAACTATTTTCAGTTCTTGGTAATCGCGAAGTAGTTCACGGTCGAGTTCCAGGTGAACTGAACGTTGCTCACCTTGTTGGACCATGCACCGTTGGTGTTGGCGTACCAGGTCGGGATGACCGGCATATCCTCGAAGAGCAGCTCTTGGGCCTTGTACTGAAGGTCAAGTGCCTCGGTAGGCGAAGCGGACAGCGAGTCGCTCAGGTACTTGTCAAACTGACTGCTCTTCCAACCGGAGTAGTTGGAGGAAGCACTCGAGGAGTAGGTCGGGAAGAGGAAGTTGTAGAGCGAGGGGTAGTCACCCTGCCAGCCCTGACGGAAAGCGCCCTTGGTGGTGCCGGCCTTCATATCGCCAAGCAGCGACTTGAAGTCTGCGTAGGCATCGCCTTCAGCCTCGATACCCAAGGTGTTCTTGATGGAGTTGCAGGTTGCGTCAACCCACTGCTGGTGGCCACCATCAGAGTTGTAGGAGAGCAGGAACTTGCCGCTCCACGGAGAGATCGCGTTAGCCTGCTCCCACAGCTCCTTAGCCTTGGTGGGGTTGTACTCCAGAACCTCAGAGCCCTTCAGGCCTTCCTTATACCCGTCAATTGCGGGGGAAGTGAAGTCCTTGGCGGGGGTACGGGTGCCAGAGAAGACCGTCTTGACAATCGAGTTACGATCGATAGACATTGAGATGGCCTTGCGACGCAGCTTGCCTTCTTCACCGGAGAAGTGCTCCAAGCGTTCAGGAATAGTGATGTACTGGATGACGGCTGCGGGCTGGTTAGCGGTACGCCCGGACAGTTCCTGCTGGTAGCTGGAGAAGACCGAGGAGGGCACGCCATCGAGGACATCGAGGTTATCGGAGCTCAGGTCAGCGTAAGCAGCATCGAGGGACTGGTAGAAGACGATGCGGATGCCATTATTCTTCGCGGCACGAGGACCAGAGTAGTTGGGGTTCACGGCCAGATCGATCTGCTTGGAGTGCTGCCAAGCATTCTCACCGTTGGGCATGTACGGGCCGTTACCCACGGGGTGCTCGCCACCCTTCTTGGGGTCTGCCAGAGTCGAGTCGGGAAGCGGAGAGTAGGCGGTGTAGCCCAGGCGCTTCATGAAGTCCGACTCAGGGCCCTTCAGCTTGACGACGAAGGTGTAGTCGTCAATGATCTCCAGGCCACCTTCCATGTCGCCAGCGCCGTCATCGTCGGTACCGATAACGCTAGCGAAGAAGCTTGCGGCGCCCAGGTTTTCCTTCGTGGCCATCTTCCATGCCTCAACGAAGTTCTTTGCCAGGACGGGAGTGCCGTCGGAGAACTTGCCATCGTGACGCAGCTTGATGGTCCACTCAGTGTTGTCAGCATTGGGGGTGATGGACTCCGCAGCGTCCAGCTGAGTTGAACCGTCGGCCGCGTAGTAAGCGGGGGACGAGAAGATGCTGGAGACAATGCGGCCGCCACCGGTCTCATTGGTGTTAGCCGGGATCAGCGGGTTCTGCGGCTCAGAACCGTTAACGGTAACAAAGTTGTCCGAAGAACCAGTGCTGCCAGAAGAGCATGCGGTCAGTGCCAGACCAAGGACGGCGGGCACTGCCAGCCACGACCTCTTAAGATTCATGAGATTCCTCCTGTAGGAATTCTGTTCAGTCATATGTGCTGATGTCTCGGAAGCATAGCCCACTTTTTTCCCGAAACCTTCACATGTCCATGATGTAAACATTACATTTCGGTTACGATTACAAAGATTTGGTAAAGAGATATCTGTAACAAGCTCTCAAATTTGTCAACCTATGCCACAAATCACATCGTGGCAGATTTTGCTTCCTCGTCAACCATTCATACCCGGTCCGATCAGGCTTATTGCCTTGTCAACAGCCCCATAAAAGGCGCGAAATTTAAGCTAAAGGTACGAACTAAGCACTGCCGATATGAAGCGAAACAGACTAATCTAAACAATGCAGGACTCGCCGCCTCGAGGACTGAAGCCGGATATTTGGCTAGCTTCAGCGATCCAAATATCCGGTTAGACGTTGCGGGTCGGGCGGTTGTGGCACCAGAGCCGCAGCCGCTCGGCCTAGCCTAAATCCATCCTCACCGTACAAACGAGGTATTTGGTCGGGGATTTTTTCCAGTTCTCCCAAGGAAATTGGATCAAGAGTGCCGTGTGCCATCAGCTGTTCGAACTGTGACAGCGAGCGAATTGCAATCAGCGCGACATTCTTCGGGAACTCGCGTGCGAACTCCGCATAGATTTCCGGATCATGCTGACCATCATCACCGACCAAGATCCACTGAATATTTGGGAATGTACGCACAAGGCGTCGCAATTCGCGCTTCTTATGTTCAACACCCGAGCGGAACCACCCTGTATTCGACGGCCCGAAATCCGTCATCAAAAAGGCACCCATAGGAAAGTCTGTTCGGCGCAAGAATTCGCGTAAGCCGGGTACCAGGTTCCACGGGCCAGTCGACAGATACATCACCGGCAAGGCATTCGCATGCCTTCCATGCGCGGCCGAAGACAACTCCTTGCGTTCAGTCTGCTTCTCCTGAACCGAAGGATAGAGGTTGAAACGTGCCACTCGACGCAAGAATCCTGCCATCCCTGGCACGGCCTCGCGATCGGAAACTCTCTCCATCAGCGCATGCTTTGCCGCGGTTAACAAACGCGGAATCATCGAGACAATGATCGTGTCATCAATATCTGAAACAACACCGTAGCGTTCATCGTCACCGATCACTCGTAGCGGGATATCAACAGATTTTGCCGCACGGATACGACCAAGAACACGGCCTTCTTCTGCCCTACCCACCCGTAAAAGAGACTCTCCAGCAGCGCTAGCCCCTTCAACATCAGAAGAGGGATACAGGCGATCTCCTTCGCGAACACCCATTCGCTGAACATCCACGGCGTTCAGAGGCTGAATCGAGGCGACCTGCCACCCCGGTTCCAAACCGTGTCCTTCAAGCTCAATATCGACGTATCCACCACCATCGGTGAATACGACCTTCTGGGCTTGACCACAGGTCACCAGAACTGGTTGAAAAGGAACCTGAGCATCAAAAAACTGACGCCATCCTCGCCGCTGGGTCAACCACGAGCGCTCCCCCACTCGATCTTCCATGACGACGCGAGCCAGAACGCGCGCGCGAGTTTGCGAGGCATAGCCTCCAAAGCCGACAACACCCGGGTAGAAGCCCGCCCATCCCAGCACTCGGGCAAGCCCCGTCGACGTGGCCTCGTCAAGGCGAGAGGCAACGGAAAGCGCAAGGGAGGGAAGGTTCTTTCGGGCGAACACCAATTTCAGTCCTCATTCAGAAGATCACGCTGATGCTGCGCTTCTTCCACAGCAGACTCCTCCAAAGAACGCTTCAGGGGAGGAAGACCGATGAGCATAATCAAAACCATGACCCACGCAAAAATTGCAATCATCACGTAGGCACCACCCGAACCGTAACGGTCGACAGCGGGACCCGAGGCAGAAGATCCCAGCGAAACTCCCAGATTAATGGCGGTACTCAACCATGCCAGGCCTTCGGTCTGACGGTGTCTGGGAACAGATTTGGTGACCATCATGTTGACGTTCGTCATGGTGGGGGCACAGGCAATGCCACTGATCAACATGATGACGGCCAGGGCAATGATCGTATGCGCCAGCAGATAGGCGGTCATGCCAATTGCCAAGGCGACAACGCCGATTGCAAAGAGCTGCCACAGGGGACGTCGCCAACTCCGCGCACCGTAGATCAGTGCGGAGATAAACGAGCCAAGCGAGAACATTGCAAGGAGAACACCCGAAAGAGCGGGAACCCCAAGCTCCTTGGTGAAGGCAACAACAGCAATGTCGTTCGCACCAAACTGTGCGCCCATTCCCATGTAGGTCAGCATGAGGACGATCATCGCGGGAAGAAGAAGCAAGGATCGCTCACGTGCGGGTGCCGAGGCCGCCGCGCCCTTAGCCGCCGAGGCTGCGTCCTTCGACCCTTCAGTTCCGTCGCTAGCTGCTTGGGCGCCGCGACCAGCCTTCCCCAAGGGAACAGGTTCCGAAGAACGCTGGGACAAGAACAGCACGGCGCCGACAGAAAGGAAAACAATGGAGACCGCGACGCCGGTGGTTGGGTGCAAAACCGTTCCCACAACCGTTGCGATGACAGGGCCAACGATGTAGACGAATTCGTCGACAGCGGCCTCAAGAGCAAATGCGCTATTGAGCTGTGACACCGTGTCGGTGGTGCGGATCCATCGAGCTCGGACCAATGCGCCCGGAGAACCCCAAGTTGCACCAGCAATTCCGGCTGAAACGAACAAGATCGACGGTGAGGCCATCTGGAGAGTCGCCACGCACAACACGATGGTCGCGACTGCCGACACCGCGAAAACCGGCCCCATGACTTTGAGCTGTCCGTAGCGGTCAACAAAGCGTGCCCACATCGGCGCAGTTACTGCCAAAGCGATGATATTAATTGCCGACACCGCACCCGCAAGGGTGTAGTTTCCATAAGCCGCCTGGATCGACAAGATGATCGAGATCGGCATGATGGACATGGGTAGGCGCAAAATGAAGCCGGCGGCTGAAAAACGCCATGCCCGGTTCAGACGAAGAATTTCCCCATAGGTCGACAGCACTGTGCCAGTTTATGCGTTCTTGAGTACCTTTGGCACTCCCCACGCTTATGGTGCCGCGCACCCCGTGCAAGTGGGTTAGTTCGTCACTTCAACCTTTCCGTGAGCCCCGGCCTCGGCAAGGCTCATGATGTGGTTGACGAAGGTGTAGGTCCCCGGCTCCTTGAAAGAAAGCTCAACGAAACCACCCTGCGCGGGAAGCATGGGGAAGGTCTGAGATCCCCCTCCCCCGCGGCTGATGGCATTGCCTCCGTCGATGAGCGTATATCCGCCCTCATCCCAGACGGTATCGAATTGCCCACCAACGATATGGAAGGACATGGCGGTATTTGGACCCGAATCCATCAGCCAGAAACGCACGCGCTCGCCGACCTTCACTTTGAGGGGGTGCGCATCGTACTGGAAGGGGCGCCCGTTGAATGCCTGCAGGTCAGGCATCATCGAGGCGATCTTCGTTGCGTTTGCAGTACCGCCGTTATCCCCCAAGTACAGCTCGGTCGCAACCATCGCATACTCGTGATCCACCGGGCGCAGATCGCTGGGATCGATAATCACCGCACCGGTCATACCGTTGGCAATGTGCATGGACATGGGGTGCGTCGAGCAGTGGTACATCCAGATACCGGCTGCTTTAGCTGTGAAGGTGTATTCCAGCGTTTGCCCCGGATCGATGGTCTTCATGGCCTCATCCGGCGCAATATCGCCCGCGTGGAAGTCCAGAGAATGCCCCATGGTTCCTTCGTTTTTGAGGGTGATGTGGAAGGTATCGCCGATCTTCCCTCGAAGGGTCGGAGCAGGAGTGTTCCCGTTGAAAGTCCAGACCGTCCGGCTGACATCGTCGCTCAGGTTCTGCACGATATCGTCGCGGGCAACCAGGGTGTAGTAGTGGTCTTTTTCTTCCGAGGCCGGTGCAACTTCAGCGGGATAGGGATCGACTTTCGCCGCATAGGCTCGCAGTTGGTCTGCAGTTGGGATTCCCGTCCCCGTTGCAACCTCGTGGTTGTGGGAGCCGCTGCCAGAGTGCGATCCTGCTGAGCTGCCGCTGCTTGAAGCACCATCGGCGACAATGCTGAGCGTCATCCCCATCTCACGGTGTCCCGGCAGTGAGCACCAGCCTTCGGTATCGGCTGTGATCACTCCGGCATCCAGTTCCGCGCTTGCACCGGGGGCCAGAGAGCCGGTCGTTTGCCCACTGGCCAGAACGAGATCATGGCGTTGCTCCGCGGTGTTTGTGAAAGTGATGTGCAGGCGATTTCCCGCAGGAACATGGATGACAGAGGGAGTGAAGGACATCCCTTGGACGCCGATTTCCACGTGGGTGGTTTCGCCGGTTTCTTTCACCTGAGTTGACGAGGCCACGCTTGAGGTATTCCCCGCCGCTGAGTTTTGCGTTGCGTTACTTCCGCCAGCTAGGACACTGGCAAGAACCAGTGCGACAACAGCGCCAAGGCCAGTGAAGACCATTGCTGCCCGCGAGGGTCCGGTGGTTTCTTCGCTCATTGAGCCTTCCTACTTTCACTCATCTCTTTGAAGCGTTCTCGACGCGCTCGTG
>CALIZH010000434.1 GCA_938028585.1 uncultured Actinomyces sp.
CGTACTCGCTGAGAATCAAGTGATGATTGCCTATGTACTCCTGCAAGCGTTTATTGGCACGTGGATAAAAAACATCTAATCCTGTTCCAATCACAGCAATCGTTCTCCCTCCATTCTGGAGCGCAGCCATATGGGCAGCGGTATCAATTCCTTTGGCCAAGCCGCTGACCACGATTAACTCGTTTTCCAATCCTTGGATAATTTTCTGAACCGACTTTGCTCCCTGACTCGAACATGAACGACTCCCTACAAGAGCAACCTTTGGAAATTTCAATAAGTCTAGATTTCCTTTATAAAACAAGAGCGCTGGAGCATCATAAATCTCACTCAGATCCCAAGGATAACAGTCATCAAGAATAGAAAAGGATGGAAATTTTTGGAACTCCTTCTCCAACTGTGCATCATCTATCTGGAAATAGCGTTCCATAAAGACAGCAGGATTGCGGCACCCCGATAGTTCTGCAATATCACCTAGCAAGAGCTCCTGATCTACAGTCTCATCATATTCAAGAACAGTTAAAATCTGTTGATTGGTCAGTCCAGCTTTGCGCAGTTTATAGATTTCATAGTTATCAATTTTCATAAGAAACTCCATTTCTTCTTTTCTACTCATCTATCTATTCGAAAATAATATAAAAAAGAAGACCATTTGGCCCTCTAAAATCTTACAATTCACTTGATTTTTTGTTTGTCCAACTCTTTTCAACCATTGGAAGTAGGACTTTTAGGGTTTTTGCATCTCCTTCAAGAGCAACGTAACGGATTTTCCCATCATCTGATCTAAAAATCCATGTGATGAGGTATTTCCCAGATGTTGCAATCGCATTGACAACATAGGCATCATAACCACCAATAGTCGATTTAGAACCCCAAACCTTGCTAAATTCTGAATTATTCTCTCTTGAAGTTAGGATGTTGTTTGAAACGTGGATGATGTCCAATTTAGCATATTCTTCGTCACTAACACCAAATTGATCGGCTCTATAGGTATTGAGCGTAACGATATTCAAATCTGTCCCATCACAGTACTGGATGTCATTTCCGCCTTCAACTTCACGAAAACGAATCCAAGATTCAGGAACTTTTACAAAACCGTAGTCCTCTGAACCGACTAGCTGAGTTCCTGTCATTTCCTCATCTGAAACACTTCCACTTGAAGCAGGGGTTTCCTGACTGCTTGAGGAATTAGCCACCGTACTGGAACTTGTCCCAATATCTGTTTGGGATTTATTTGAACACGAAGCTAAAAGGAGACTACTCGTCAAAATGGTTGCTAATATTAATACTTTTTTCATCATATCACCTTCCCACCTGCATTATAAGACAAATCAGTCTTCCTGTCAAATCCTAACCTGATAGATCTTATCAACTTGTATCTTAATATTTCCCAATTTAAAAACACAAAAACTCTTGAGAAATCTGCAAGAGTTTTTGTTTCATATTACTATTCTTCATCCATGCTCAAGACGCTGAGGAAGGCTTCTTGTGGAACTTCTACTGATCCGATAGCCTTCATGCGTTTCTTACCAGCTTTTTGTTTTTCAAGGAGTTTGCGTTTACGAGAAACGTCACCACCGTAACACTTGGCAAGTACGTTTTTACGAAGGGCCTTAATATCCGTACGAGCCACGATTTTGTGCCCAATAGCTGCTTGAATCGGCACCTCAAACTGTTGACGCGGGATCAACTCCTTGAGTTTCTTGGTCATCTTATTGCCATACCATTGGGCCGAATCCCGGTGCACAATCGCCGAAAACGCATCCACCGGATCGCCATTGAGCAGGATATCCACCTTGACCAGGTTCGACTCCTGCTCCCCCGCCTCCTCGTAGTTGAGGGACGCATACCCCTTGGTTCGGGACTTGAGCGCATCAAAGAAATCGAAAATGATTTCGCCCAACGGCATGGTGTAGCGCAGTTCGACCCGATCCTCGGAAAGATAGTCCATGCCCCCCATCTGGCCGCGTTTCGACTGGCACAGCTCCATGGTGCTACCCACGAACTCGCTTGGCACAATGATCGTGGTCTTGACGATGGGCTCCCATACCTCTCGAAGCTTGCCGCCCGGCCAATCGGAGGGGTTATGGACGTGCGTGTGCGAACCGTCCTCGGCAACCACCCGGTAGGACACCGATGGCGCGGTCGAAATCAGGTCCAAACCGAACTCTCGTTCGAGTCGGTCACGGGTGATTTCCATGTGGAGCAGCCCCAAGAAACCGCAGCGGAACCCGAAGCCCAATGCCACCGATGTTTCCGGCTCGTAGGTGAGGGAGGCGTCGTTGAGTTGTAACTTCTCTAGGGCATCCCGCAGGTCCGGGAAGTCGGCCTGGGAGATGGGAAACAGCCCGGAGTACACCATGGGCTTGGGGTCCTCATAGCCCTGAAGCGGCTCGGTCGCACCCTTACTGGCCCAGGTCACGGTGTCGCCCACCTTGGATTGCCGCACGTCTTTCACGCCGGTGATGAGGTACCCCACCTCGCCTGGCCCCAGCCCTTCGCACTTCTTGGGGGTAGGTGACACTATGCCAATCTCTAGCAACTCGTGAACGGCACCGGTGGACATCATCTTGATTTTTTGGCGCGGGATAAGTTTGCCGTCAATCATGCGGATATAGGTGACCACGCCCCGATAGGTGTCGTAAACCGAATCGAAGATCATGGCGCGGGCAGGCGCGTCCATGGGGTGGTCGGTGGTGGGCGGGGGCACAAGTTCGACTACCTTATCTAATAGCGCCTCAACACCTTCACCGGTTTTGCCGGAAACCCGCAGCACATCCTCGGGTTCGCAACCAATAATGTGGGCGATTTCGAGGGAGTATTTTTCGGGGTCGGCGGCGGGCAGGTCGATCTTATTGAGGACGGGAATGATTTCGAGG